>JAFAQO010000544.1 GCA_019246375.1 Mycobacterium sp.
ATGTGGGCCGATGTCGGGGGCGCCGGCCACCGCGGCGACGGTCTGGTGCACTACGGTGCGCGCCTGTCGCACGTCGAGCCGCCGCCCGCGCGCGCCCAGCAGCAGCGCCGGGCCAGAGTCCGCGGTGGCCAGTGCCGGGCGCCCGTCGGCCAGCCACGCGCGCAACGCTTCTGCGGCCGGCTCACCGAACGGCGCGGTGCGTTGCTTGTTGCCCTTGCCCAGCACCCGCAGCAACCGATGGCCGGTGTCGACGTCGTCGACGTCCAGCCCGCACAGTTCGCTGACCCGAATGCCGGTGGCGTACAGCAGCTCAACGATCAACCGGTCGCGCAGCGCCCGCGGAGCCCCTTGCTGTGAACCGGATTCGGCTGCTGCCATGGCGGCCAGCGCCTGATCCTGGCGCAGCACCGAGGGCAGAGTGCGTCGTGGCTTGGGCGTCTGCAGCCGTGCGGCCGGGTCGTCGGTCAGTAAACCGCGCCGCAGTGCCCAGGCGGTGAACGCCTTGACCGCCGAGGTGCGACGGGCCATCGTGGTTCGGGCCGCACCGTTCCCGGCCGCCGCGGCCAGCCATGACCGCAGCAGCGGCAAGCTCAGCGCTTGCAGGCCAGCGCCCGGCGCGCGTTCGGAAAGGAAGGAGAACAAGGACCGCAGGTCCCCGAGGTATGCGCGACGGGTGTGGGCCGAGCGACCGCGTTGCAGCGCCAGGTACTCGTCGAACTCGTCGAGCATCGCGTCCACTTCACCACCGTCGCAGACCCGGGCGAGGTGGCTCAGTCGACGCGCCGCAGCGTTTCTGGGGTCAGGTCCTTCCGCGACGGGTAGCCGTCGACGGCCATGATCAAGTCGGCGTCGGCCAGCAGCGAGCGCAGCACGTGCACGACCCCGTCGGTGCCGCCGAGCGCCAGGCCGTAGGCGTACGGGCGGCCGATGCCCACCGCCGTCGCGCCCAGCGCGAGCGCCTTGACGATGTCGGCGCCGCTGCGGACACCAGAGTCAAACAGCACCGGTAGCCCGCCGGCGGCCTCGACCACCGCGGGCAGGCAGTCCAGGGCGGGCAGGCCACCGTTGGCCTGGCGGCCGCCGTGATTGGAGCAATAGATGCCGTCGACGCCGCCGTCCTTGGCGCGGCGGGCATCGTCGGGGTGGCAGATGCCCTTGACGATCAGCGGCAGGCTGGTCAGCGACCGCAGCCAGGGCAGGTCGTCCCACGTCAGGGGATTGCCGTAGATCTGTGCCCAGCGCAGCACCACGGCACGCGGATCGTCTTCCGGCGGTTGTTGCAGCCCGGCGCGAAACACCGGGTCACTGGTGTAGTTGCTCAGGCAATGTCCGCGCAGTTGCGGAAAGTTGGCAGTGCGCAGGTCGCGGGGACGCCAGCCCAGCACCCAGGTGTCGAGCGTAACGACGATGCCCTTGTATCCGGCCGCCTCGGCGCGGTGCACCAGGCTAGCGGCCAGCTCACGATCGGTCGGGGTATAGAGCTGGAAAAACCCGGGGGTGTCGCCGAACTCGGCGGCCACCTCTTCTAATGGATCGACCGTCAACGTCGACACCACCATCGGCACACCGGTGCGGGCGGCGGCCCGAGCGGTTGCCAGGTCGCCGTGGCCGTCTTGGGCGCAGAGCCCGATGACACCGATGGGCGCCATGAACACCGGCGCCGGCAGCGTCATCCCGAACAGCTCCACGGACAGGTCGCGGTTTTTGGCGCCGACGAACATCCGGGGAATCAGCCCCCAGCGTTCGAAGGCCTCGCAGTTGGCCCGTTGTGTGTGCTCGTCACCGGCGCCGCCGACCACGTAGGACCACACCGACGGCGGCATTGCCGCGGCTGCCTTGGCCTCCAAGTCGGCGAAGGTCATCGGCAGGGTCGGCGCTACTCCGGCCAGACCCTGCAGATAGATCTCGAACTGGTAGTCGCCGAACGTCATGCAATGAAGAATGCCAGCCGGCGATCAGTCCGGCGCGCCGGCCGCCGCTTCGGCTGCGGCGAGCTCCTTCTTCCATTGCCGGAACGTCTCTTCGGTGCGGCCGCGGCGCCAGTAACCGGAGATCGACGCCCATTTCGCCTCGACCCCGCGTTCTTTGCGGATGTAAGGACGAAGGTTGTGCATGACCGTCTGCGCTTCGCCGTGGATGAAGGCGTGCACCTGTCCGGGGAGCCACGCGGTGGTCTTCACCGCTTCGATCAACGGGGCGTGGTTGCCGGCTCGGTCCTCAGGCACCAGATCGGCGCGCCCGCCGCGGTAGATCCAATTGACGTGCACACCTTCCGGCGCGCTCAGCGGGATCTCGTCTTCGGGGCCGGCGACCTCGATGAACACCTTGCCGACCGCGTCGGCAGGCAACGCCTCCAAGGCAACGCTGATCGCTGGCAGCGCGGATTCGTCGCCGGCCAACAGATGCCAGTCGGCGCCCGGGTCGGGAGCATAGGCGCCGCTGGGCCCCATGACGTAGACCGGCTGGCCGGGTCTAGCGGCGGCGGCCCATATGCCGGCTGCCCCGTGCTCACCGTGCACGACGACATCGATGTCCAGTTCGCGGCCAACCGGGTCGGCGCGACGCACGGTCAACGTGCGGATGACCGGCCGCCTTTCGGCGGGCAGGTCGGCGAAACTGTCCAGCGTCAACGGCTGGGGTAAACCGGCCACGTCGACGTCGTCGGCGACGAACACCACCTTGACGTAGGAGTCGGTGAATTCGCTGGGTGTGAAGGTGTCGAAGCCGCTGCCGCCCAGTGTCACCCGAACCATATGCGGCGTAAGTTCTTGGCGACGTACCACCTCGAAGGTGTGCACTGGCCGACCGGCCACTTTTCCTCTTCCTCCCCATCAAGCCAACCCCCGGCCCGACTTCGTCACTATACGAGCCGCCGCGCTCAGGCCGTCCGCGGCTGCCGGACAATGCGCCATCGGCCGTCCTGGCGCTCGGCCAGGCCGGCGACCTCTAATATCGCCAGCGGGCCCAGCACCCGGGCGGGCGCCCGTCCGGCGGCGACGGCGATCTGGTCGATCGTGGCGGCGCCGCGACCAGGCAGCGCCTCGTATACCTGCCGCTCGGCGTCGCTGAGCCCGTCAAGCGCTGTTGTTGGGTGGGCATCGTCGGGCGCCAACTCACCGATACGCCCCACGAATTCGACGATGTCGTCAGCGCGGGTCACCACCTCCGCACCGTCGCGCAACAGGGCATGACAACCCGCCGACGCTGACGAGGCCACCGGTCCGGGCACCGCGCCCACCACCCGTCCCAACGCCCGGGCCCAGGCAGCCGTGTTCGCCGCGCCGCTGCGCAAACCGGCCTCAACCACGACCGCCGCGCCCGCCAACGCCGCCACTAAGCGGTTACGGGTCAGGAATCGGTGCCGCGCCGGCCGCACGCCCGGGGGATATTCGGTGACCAGCAACCCTTGGCGGCCGATGCGATGCAGCAGCCCGGAATGCCCCGCCGGATAGAGGATGTCGATGCCACCGGCGAGAACCGCGACGGTGACGCCATCGGAGGCCAGTGCTGCGCGATGCGCGGCGCCGTCGATGCCGTACGCCCCGCCGGAGACAACCGCCACATCACGCCGAGTCAGTCCGGCGGCCAGGTCCGCCGCGACGTGTTCGCCGTAGGCGGTGGAGGCCCGCGTTCCGACGATGGCGGCCGCGCGCTGCGCGGTCTCGTCGAGCCGTTCCGGGCCCAGCGCCCATAGCACCATCGGGGGTTTCCCCTGCGGTTTGGCCGCGGCCGCGTCGTCGCCGAACGCGGTCAACGCCAGCCCTGGCCATTCGTCGTCGTCCGGTGTGATCAGCCGCCCGCCGAGGCCGGCGAGGAGAGCCAGATCTGCTGCGGCGCAGTCTATCTCGCGCCTGGCTTCGGTGTGCCGCGACACGGCGTTGTCGACCTGGCCCCGTCGGACGCGTTCGGCGGCTTCGACCGGCCCCACCTGCTTTACCAGCGCGGCCAGTTCAGCGCACGGCGGCTCAGCGACCCTGGACAGGTAAGCCCATGCTCGCAGCGTCGGATCACTCATCGCGAGGCTCCGGGTTGCCGGAAACTCAGTGCGGCGGCCACCTCGTCAAGCCCGGGTGCTCTGCGGCCGGCCAGGTCGGCCATTGTCCAGGCGACCCGCATCGTGCGGTGCACGCCGCGGATGCTCAGCAGCCCGCGGTCCAGCGCGGTGCACAGCGGCTCCATCGCCGCGCTGCCGAGCCGGAATTTTCGCCGCAGCAGCGCGCCGCTGACTTCGGCGTTGGTGCGGAAACCATAAGGGCTCCAACGTTGAGCTGCCGCC
>JAFAQO010000552.1 GCA_019246375.1 Mycobacterium sp.
CCGTCGGGTCGCCGAAAGCCGACTGCGCTTCTCGTCGGGCGGCCGCGACTTCGCCTGCGAGAGCGGTTAAGTCAGTCACCACCCGCATGCCGCGGCCACCGCCGCCTGCTGACGCCTTGACCAGTACCGGCAGCTGTTCTTGGCTGACCGTGTCGGGATCGAGCTCGTCGAGCACCGGCACCCCGGCGGCGGCCATCATCTTCTTGGCTTCGATCTTGGAGCCCATCGCCCGCACCGCCGCCACCGGCGGGCCAACCCACGTCAGGCCCGCGTCTTGCACTGTCGCAGCGAAATCGGCATTCTCCGAGAGGAATCCGTAGCCAGGATGCACCGCGTCGGCGCCGGCGGCGCGCGCGGCGGCGATCAGTGCCCCGGCGTTGAGGTAGTCGTTGACCTGAGCCAGCCGCACCCGGGCATCGGCCTCGCCGACGTGTGGTGCCGCCGCGTCCGGGCCGGTGTAGACAGCGACGGTGCCCAGGCCCAGCCGCCGGCACGTGGCGAACACCCGCCGGGCAATTTCGCCGCGGTTGGCCACCAGAACTCGAGTGATTCCCATCTGAATCACATCCGAAAGACGCCGAAGTTCGACGTCCCCTCGATCGGACCATTGGCGATGGCCGACAAGCACATTCCCAACACCGTGCGGGTATCACGCGGGTCGATGACACCGTCGTCGTAGAGCCGCCCGGATAAGAACATCGGCAGCGACTCGGCTTCGATCTGCGCCTCGATGGCCGCCCGCAGCGCTGCGTCGGCGTCCTCGTCGAACGCTTGGCCGCGGGCAGCCGCCGCGGCCCGGCTGACGATGGAGATGACGCCGGCCAGCTGAGCCCCGCCCATTACCGCGGCCTTGGCGGACGGCCACGCGAACAGAAAACGCGGGTCGTAGGCGCGGCCGCACATGCCGTAGTGCCCGGCCCCGTAGGACGCACCGATCAGCAGGGAAATATGCGGCACCTTCGAATTCGAGACGGCGTTGATCATCATCGAGCCATGCTTGATCATCCCGCCTTCCTCATAATCCTTACCGACCATGTAGCCGGTCGTGTTGTGCAGGAAAAGCAATGGCGTGTTGGCGCGGTTCGCCAACTGGATGAACTGGGTGGCTTTCTGCGACTCCTCACTGAACAGGATGCCGCGTGCGTTGGCCAGGATGCCCAGCGGATAGCCGTGCAGCCGCGCCCAGCCGGTCACCAGCGACGAGCCGTACATCGCCTTGAACTCGTCGAATTCCGAGCCGTCGACAATGCGGGTGATCACCTCCCGCGGGTCGAACGGGATCCGCAAGTCCGACGGCACAATGCCGATCAGCTCTTCTGAGTCGAACAGCGGCTCGGCGACCGGCCCGGGCTTCGGCCCTTGTTTGACCCAGTTCAGCCGCGCCACGGTCCGGCGCCCGATCCGCAGCGCGTCGAGTTCGTCGACGGCGAAGTAGTCTGCCAAACCCGATATGCGAGCGTGCATTTCGGCACCGCCCAGCGATTCATCGTCGGATTCCTCGCCGGTGGCCATCTTCACCAAGGGCGGGCCGGCCAAGAACACCTTCGAGCGTTCCTTGATCATTACGACGTGATCGGACATGCCCGGCACGTATGCGCCGCCGGCCGTGGAGTTGCCGAAGACCAGCGCGATGGTCGGAATTCCGGCCGCCGACAGCCGGGTCAGGTCGCGGAACATCTGGCCGCCGGGGATGAAAACTTCCTTCTGGGTGGGCAAGTCGGCTCCGCCGGACTCCACCAGCGAAATGACCGGCAGCCGGTTCTGAAAGGCGATTTGGTTGGCCCGCAGAATCTTCCGCAACGTCCACGGGTTGCTGGTGCCGCCTTTGACGGTGGGGTCGTTGGCGACGACCATGCACTCCACGCCGGATACCGCGCCGATACCGATCACCAGGCTGGCGCCGACCTGGAACTCGCTGCCCCAGGCAGCCAGTGGGCACAGCTCCAAAAACGCGGAGTCCGGGTCGACCAGCAGCTCGATGCGTTCTCGGGGGGTCAGCTTGCCGCGAGCGTGATGGCGCTCGACGTACTTGGCGCCGCCGCCGGCGAGTGCTTTTGCCAGCTCGTTCTCGAGTTCGGCGAGCTTGGCAGACAGCGCCGACGCCGCCTCGGTGTAGCCGGGTGAGGCGGGATCAAGTACCGACTGCAACACCGTCATGACTGGTATCCGAGCGTCTTGGCTGCCAGCGCGGTCAAAATTTCGGTCGTGCCGCCGCCGATACCCAGAATGCGCATGTCGCGGTACTGGCGTTCGACTTCGGACTCAGACATGTAGCCCATGCCGCCGAATAGCTGAACGGCTTGGCTGGCCACCCATTCGCCGGCTTCGACGGCGGTGTTCTTGGCGAAACACACCTGCGCGATCAGATTGGTTTCGCCGGCGAGCTGACGCTCCACCACATTGCGCGCATAAACCCGAGCCACATCAATGCGACGGGCCATCTCGGCCAGCGTGTTCTGCACCGCCTGCCGGGATATCAGCGGGCGCCCGAACGTTTCCCGGTCGCGGCACCAAGCCGTGGTGATGTCGAGGCATCGCTGCGCGCTGGAATACGCCTGTGCCGCAAGACCGATGCGTTCCGACAGGAACGCCTGCGCGATCTGAGCGAAGCCGCTGTTCTCTGCGCCGACCAGATTGGCCACCGGCACGGCGGCGTCGGTGTAGGACAGCTCGGCGGTGTCCGATGACCGCCAACCCATCTTGTCCAGCTTGCGGGTGACCTCAAAGCCCGGCGTGCCCTTCTCGACCACTAGCAGCGAAACCCCGGCCGCGCCCGGGCCGCCGGTGCGCACCGCAGTCACCACGTAGTCGGCCCGCACTCCTGACGTGATGTAAGTCTTGGCGCCGTTGACGATGTAGTGGTCGTCGTGGGCGACCGCTGTAGTCCGCAGGCGCCCGACGTCGGAGCCGCCACCGGGCTCGGTGATCGCCAGCGCACCGATCTTGTCGCCGCGCAGCGTCGGCCGGACGAACGTGTCGATCAGCCGCGCGTCGCCGGATGCCGCCATGTGCGGAACCGCGATGCCGCAGGTGAACAGCGACGCGAACACACCGCCCGGTACACCGGCTTCGTGCAGTTCCTCGCAGATGATCACCGCGTCGGCCCCGTCGCCCCCGCCGCCGCCGACCGCCTCGGGAAACCCCGCGCCCAGTAGACCCGCCTGCCCGGCGCGCCGGTGCAAGTCGCGGGGCAACTCGCCGACGCGCTCCCATTCGTCGATGTTGGGCAGGATCTCCCGTTCGGCGAACGAGCGCACCGTCTTGCGAAGCTGATCGCGCTCCGGTGTGGTCCAGATGCTCACAGCAACCCTTCCGGAATATCGAGATAACGGCTGCGCAGCCACTCGCCCAATCCCTTCGCCTGCGGATCGAACCGCGCCTGGTAAGCGACGCCTTGGCCGAGGATGCCGTCGATGACGAAGTTCATTGCGCGCAGGTTGGGCAGCAGATGGCGGGTGACCGGCAGCTTGGCCGTCTCCGGAAGCAGGTCTTTGAGCAGCTCGACGGTCAGCGTGTTGGCCAGCCAGCGCCACTGCTCGTCGGTGCGTACCCACAACCCCACGTTGGCCGAGCCGCCCTTGTCTCCGCTACGAGCGCCCGCCACCAGGCCGAGCGGCACCCGTCTCGTCGGGCCCTGCGGCAGCGGGTCGGGCAGCGGTGGGGCATCAGCGTCGGCAAGTTCGCGGGTGTCGGTGGCGGCCGGAATGTCGATGCGGGTGCCGTCGGCGTGTACGGCAACGTGCGGCACTTTGGTGGCGTCGACGTAGCCGGGGCTGAAGACGCCGTACACCTGCCCATCACCAGGCGGGGCGGTGACAGTGAAGCCCGGATAGCTGGCGAGCGCCAATTCGACAGCGGTCGAAGAGAATTGGCGCCCGACATTCGCCGGATCGGGGTCGCGCACCACGCATCGCAGCAGGGCGCTCGCCGCTTCTTCGGTGTCGGCGTCGGTGTGGTCGGTTCTGGCCAGCGTCCATTCCAGTTCCGCGGGTTTGACGGTCAGCCCGGCCTCCAACTGTCGTCGAACCAGATCCGCCTTCGCCTCGATGTCCAGGCCGGTCAGCACGAA
>JAFAQO010000556.1 GCA_019246375.1 Mycobacterium sp.
AGCTGGTGAACGATCCTTTGTCGAGGACCGCGTCGCGTAGTTCATCGGTCCCGATCCGGCTCACGCGACGAGGCTAATAGGCTGTGGGCCCATGATCGGTGTCATCCGCGACGAAAACGTCATGACCATTGAGCTGCAGCGAGCCGAGCGGCGCAACGCGCTGAATTCCGAGCTCGTGGACGAACTGCGCGAGGCCGTGGAGAAAGCCGCTGGTGAGAATGTCCGCGCCATCGTGCTGACCGGGCAGGGCACCGTGTTTTGCGCCGGCGCCGACCTCTCCGGTGACGCATTCGCCGCCGACTACCCGGACCGGCTGATCGCCCTGCACAAAGCTATGGATGCCGCGCCGATGCCGGTGATCGGGGCGATCAACGGCCCGGCGATCGGCGCGGGTCTGCAGTTGGCGATGCAGTGTGACCTGCGGGTCGTCGCACCGGAGGCCTTCTTCCAGTTCCCGACTTCGAAATACGGTTTGGCCCTGGATAATTGGAGTATCCGGCGGCTGTCTTCGCTGGTTGGTCATGGCCGCGCCCGGGCAATGCTGCTGTCCGCCGAGAAGCTGCCGGCGGACGTCGCCTTGCTGACCGGAATGGCCAACCGGATCGGGACGGTGGCCGATGCGCAGGCCTGGGCCGCCGAGATTGCCGGGCTGGCGCCGCTGGCGTTGCAGCACGCCAAGCGGGTACTCAACGACGACGGGGCCATCGAGGAAGCCTGGCCGGTACACAAGGAGCTTTTCGACAAGGCGTGGGCCAGCCAGGACGTGATAGAGGCGCAGGTTGCCCGCGTACAGAAGCGACCGCCGAATTTTCAAGGAGCCTGATCGTCATGCTGCAGGGAGCGCTACGGCTGGCCGCCGGCACGGCGACGCTGGCGGCCGGTGGGTGGGCATTGCGCGCATTGCACGGTGCGCCCGCTGCGCTCGGCGCGAGTCCTGCCGCGATCCGCAAGGTGGCCGAGCGTTCACCGAACTACCGCAATGGCGTCTTCGTCAACGCCGACCCGGCAGGGTTGTTCAATCTGGACCGCGAGCAGCAGCGGCTCATCCTGCGGGCCATTTTCGGCGGACGCGCCATTACCCGGCCCTCAGCACCGATTCCGTTGGCCACCCCCAGGCTGATCGACAGCCAGGGCAGTGGGCTCGCAGTCACCTGGTTCGGCCACTCCACGGCGCTGATCGAGATTGACGGGTATCGCGTGCTCACCGACCCGGTATGGAGTCACCGTTGCTCACCGTCGGATGTCATCGGCCCGGAGCGGATGCACGCACCGCCCGTGCAGCTGGAGGCGTTGCCGGCCGTCGACGCGGTGGTCATCAGCCATGACCACTACGACCATCTCGACATCGACACGATCATCGCGCTGGCTCACACCCAGCGGGCCCCGTTCGTTGTGCCGCTGGGTGTCGGTGCCCACTTGCGTGAGTGGGGCATTCCCGAGCAACGCATTATCGAGCTCGACTGGTACGAGCGTGCCCAATTCGACGACCTCACCCTGGCCTGCACTCCGGCTCGTCATTTCTCGGGGCGCTTTCTGAGCCGCAACACGACCCTGTGGGCGTCGTGGGTCCTGCTCGGCCCGAACCAACGCGCCTTTTTCGCGGGCGACACCGGCTACACCAAGAGTTTCACCGAGATCGGCAGTGAGCATGGGCCGTTCGATCTGACCCTGATGCCGGTCGGCGGCTACAACGCAGCGTGGCCGGACATTCACATGACTCCGGAGGAGGCGGTGCAGGCGCATGTCGATGTCACGGCTGCACAGTCTGGTCTTTTGGTGCCGATCCACTGGTGCACATTTCGGCTCGCGCCGCACCCGTGGGCAGAGCCGATCGAGCGGCTGCTGTCCGCGGCCGACGCCGCTCAAGTCCAAGTGGCGGTCCCCAAACCGGGTGGACGCGTAAAAGCAGGAGACGCTTCGCAACTGGACCCATGGTGGCGCCTGTAATTGATCGGTATCGACTCCTACGAGAAGGACGCAACTGACCGATGGCGAAGCTTTCCGGATCCATCGACGTACCACTGCCGCCCGAAGAGGCTTGGGCGCATGCCTCCGACCTGTCGCGCTTCAAGGAGTGGCTGACCATCCACCGGGTGTGGCGCAGCAAGTTGCCCGAGAAGCTGGACAAGGGCACCGTCATCGAGTCGATCGTCGAAGTCAAGGGCATGCCGAACCGAATCACATGGACGATCGTGCACTTCAGACCGCCAGAAGCCATGACGCTCGACGGCGACGGCGTTGGCGGTGTGAAAGTCAAGCTGATCGCCAAAGTCAAGCCGAAGGACGACGGCTCGGTGGTGAGTTTCGACGTGCATCTCGGTGGTCCGGCGCTGTTCGGTCCGATCGGCATGGTGGTGGCCGCTGCCCTGAGAGGCGATATCCGCGAGTCGCTGCACA
>JAFAQO010000557.1 GCA_019246375.1 Mycobacterium sp.
GGACTGGCTGCAGGATCACGAGGCCAGCACCAACCACATCCTCGGATTTCCGTTCACCAAACACGGGCTACAGCTTGGTGTCGAGGCATCGCTGCGCGGCTTGGCCCGGGTGGCTCCCACTCAGGCGCATCGCTACACGCTGGTCGACATGGCCAACAAGGTGCGACCCTTCAGCACCTTCTAGGGCTTGGCTCTTTTCGTCGACCGTGCGTCGTGGCTTAGTGCGTCGACTGTGCGTCGTGGGCTTCGCATGTGCGTCCTGGGCGTAGATTTCGCAAGATTCCCGCCGCCAGCGCACGCTCGAAACCGTCAACGCACACTCGGTCGCCTGGCTTCCAGCGCACGCCGCACCCGCCGCACGATCTCCGCGGGACGGTCTTCGGCGACTACCCGAAGTATCAGCCAGCCCATCCGCTCGAGCAGCTCCAGCCGCCCAATATCTTTGACGTACTGCAACCGGTCAACCCGATGGTGGTCGCCGTCGTATTCGACAGCGACCATGAGGTCCCGCCGGCCCATATCGAGGTAGGCGATCGGAAGACGGTCTGATCCCAGCACGGGAATCTGAGTCTCTGGTCGCGGTAGGCCGGCATCAACAAGGAGCAGCCGCAGGTAAGTTTCTCTGGGCGGCTGTGCGCCCGGATCGACTAGCTCTAACGCGGTCTCCAAACGGCGCGGTCCCCGAGCGCCGCGATGACGCTGGGCCATGACCAGCGCGTCGTCGACTTTGAAGCCGGTAGCTCGTGCGAGCGCGTCCAACCGGGCAAACGCGGTGCGGCGCGGCTCACGCCGACCGATGTCGAATGCGGTGCGCTCTGGTGTGGTGACCCGGAGCCCGGCCACAGCAGCCACTTCGCCGTCGAGCAACACGTCGCGCCGTGTCTGTACCCCTCGCGGTGGGCGAGCATTCGGATAAATCAACTCGATGGAGATGTCGTCGTCAATCCACTTGGTGCCGTGCACGGCCGCGGCTGCCGCTCCGGCGATGGTGCCCTCACGATGCGACCACCGCCAGGCTGCGACGATGCGCTGCTCAAGCGCCGGCTGGACTTGCGTCGGCAGGTAGACGTTCGGAAGCACGGCGCGATATCACGTCCGCAATTGGTGTCGGCTCACCACACCGCGCGCCAACGCTTCACTGCCTATGAACGGCTTCCCCACAGCACGAAGAATCGCACGCCGACACGGCACCGCGGATCACTGCGTCCACAGGACGACGCCATCTTTACCAGGTGAAAATACTTTGAACGACATAGCTCGGCTACGGCGGCTGCACAACCTGAAAGATATTTAAGCCAAAGCGCCCTTTTTTCAGCTCAAGCTTAGGTAGCGTGTGACTCCCTCAGCCCCTGAGGGCGGCGCGCGGTGCCGGCGGTTCCTCCCCGCCGGCGCCGCGCGTACCGTCCGCGACTAGATCACCTGCAGGCAGTCGCGGGCGATGGCCAGCTCTTCATTGGTCGGGATAACCAGCACTGCGATCGGCGAATCGTCGGTGGAAATCCTTCGGGCAGCGCTGGCGGGCTGCGAGTTTCGCTGCTCGTCGATCTCGATGCCCAGCGCCGCCAGCCCGCTCAGTGCGTCGCGGCGCACCATCGCGACGTTCTCGCCGATGCCCGCGGTGAAGCTCACCACGTCGGTACGGCGCAGCACCGCCAGATAGGCACCCACGTATTTGCGCAGCCGGTGGATGAACACCTCATAAGCCGATCGCGCTGCAGTATTGCCGGTTTCGATCATCTGCAGCAACCTGCGGTAGTCGAGCTCGCCGGCCATCCCCAGCATCCCCGAGTGCTCGTTGAGCATCTGCTCGATCTCGTCGATACTCATCTTCGCCGCACGGCACAAGTACCCGATGATGCCCGGGTCGATGTCACCGCTGCGAGTGCCCATCACCAGGCCCTCCAGCGGGGTCAGCCCCATTGACGTGTCGACGGGCCGCCCCGCCGCGATCGCCGAAGCCGAGGCGCCGTTACCCAAATGCAGCACAATCTGATTCAGCTTACCCAGCGGCCGGCCCAGGAAAGCCGCGGCCTGTTCGCTGACGTACTGGTGCGAGGTGCCGTGGAATCCGTACCGGCGGATCCGCCACTTCTCGGCCAGCTCACGGTCGATGGCGTAGGTCGCCGCCGCCGCCGGCAGGTCGTGGAAGAAGGCGGTGTCGAATACCGCGATATGCGGCACGTCGGGAAGCAACGTGCGCGCCACCTCGACACCGCGTATCGCCGGCGAGTTGTGCAACGGGGCCAGGGATGCCAACTCGGCCAGCCTGGCGACCACCGCGTCGTCGATGATGGTGGGCTGATAGAAGGTCGTGCCGCCGTGGACTATTCGGTGTCCGACCGCCACCAGCCCACACGTTTTCAGATCAATACCGGCCTGGGCCAACCGGTCGAATGCCAACCGCAGCGCCGCGTCGTGGTCGGCCACCGGCGATGATGGTTCCCCGATCTGCTCCACATTGCCGTCCGCCAGCGACCTACCCGAATTGGGTTGGATCAGCTGGTATTTCAGTGACGACGAGCCGGAGTTGATCACCAGCACCACGGGTTCAGCCGGCATCTGTACCCTGCGCCTGGATCGCGGTGATGGCGACGGTGTTGACGATGTCTTCGATCAGCGCACCGCGGGACAAGTCGTTCACCGGTTTGTTCAAGCCTTGCAACACCGGGCCGATCGCGATCGCTCCGGCACTGCGCTGCACTGCTTTGTACGTGTTGTTGCCGGTGTTGAGGTCGGGGAAGATCAGCACGGTCGCGCGGCCGGCGACGGGCGAGTCACCAAGCTTGGTGGCCGCGACCGACGGCTCGACTGCGGCGTCGTACTGGATGGGTCCCTCGACCAGCAACTGCGGGGCCCGCGTGCGCACCAGTTCGGTAGCGGCCCTGACTTTTTCGACATCGGCACCGGCGCCGGAGTCACCGGTGGAATACGACAGCATGGCGACCCGCGGCTCGATGCCGAACTGCACGGCGGTGCGCGCTGAGCTGATCGCGATGTCCGCGAGCTGTTCGGTCGTCGGGTCGGGGACGATAGCGCAGTCGCCGTAGGCCAGTACTCGGTCGGGCAGGCACATCAAGAACACACTCGACACTGTAGAGATCCCGGGCGCGGTCTTGATGATTTCGAATGCCGGCCGGACCGTATGTGCGGTGGTGTGCGCCGCACCCGACACCATGCCGTCGACCATGTCGTTGTACACCAGCATGGTGCCGAAATACGAGACGTCGCGAATAATCTCATGGGCGTGCTCGACGGTGACGCCCCTGTTCTTGCGCAGCTCGGCGTACTGCTCGGCGAATTGGTCGCACAGTTTGCTGGTCCGCGGGTCAAGCACCGCCGCCTCGTCCAGGTTGACGCCGAGTTCGGCTGCGCGCGAACGTATCCGGGTTTCGTCGCCCAGGATGGTCAGATCAGCTACGCCGCGCTGCAGT
>JAFAQO010000644.1 GCA_019246375.1 Mycobacterium sp.
GCGTCATCGGAGCGGACAACGTGTGGAGCAACAGATGCTCGCTGAAACAGTCGCGGTGATAGGTGACGGAAGTCCCAGCGGCGCGGTACGTTTCGGCAAGTTCATCGATGGCTTTGACATCGATGACCGTGTCGTTGACGGCCTGCACGATCAGCACCGGAGCCGTCGGTCCGGCAGTACCCAACTTCATGGCCTCCATAATTCGCTGCACCTCCGGCAGCTCCCACAGCTCATCTATCGTCAGGTCCATGTAGTTGTTGATGTCTTTGTGCTTCAAACCGAATACTGCGGCCGCCGTGGTCATCTTGGAGAGCTTAGCCAGCAGCGCTTTGCCTTCCGGTGTGGCGTGCTGCTGGACGAGCCGTTCGACCTCCGGATAGATCTGAGATAGGGCCGCGATGACCAACCCGGGAAGTCCGGCCCAGAACGTGTTGTTGAGCCGGCGGCCGATGCTGCCGGGGTCGGCGACTGGTGAGCCCAGCACTGCGCCGACGATGTTGAGTTCCGGCGCGTAGCCCGCGCTCACTTCAGCTGCCCACGCCGAAGCAAAACCGCCGCCCGAATAGCCCCACAAGCCAACGGGCGCCGACGGCGACAACGCTAAGCGCTCGCAGCTGAGCGCGGCACGCACGCCGTCGAGGATCCGGTACCCGGGCTCATATGGTGCTCCCCACATGCCATGGCAGCCTTCATGATCGGGCACCGACACAGCCCAGCCCTCTGCGAGCACAGCCGCGATCAGCAACAGCTCGAGCTGCGCCAGCGCACCGACCGCCTTGGCGCCGCGACGCAATGCATACGACGGGAAACACCGCTGGGCCACCGCGTCGATCGCACATTGATAAGACACCAGCGGGCAAGCTAATTCGGGATCGCGTTGCCTCGGGACCAGCACGGTAGTCAGAGCAGCCTCGGGCTCACCATTCAAGTTGGTACTCCGGTACAGCAACTGTGTTGCTGTGAAGCGCTGCGGTATCAGCCCCAGAAATGCCAGCTCGACGTCGCGGGACCGCAGCACCTGGCCAGGACGGGCGTGCTCGTATCCGGACGGCGGACTGTAAAACGGATCCTTGCCGGGCAGCAGTGGACGCTCGCCACGGCGCAGGTCCTCATGTGGGAAGCGATCAATCCACCGAGCCTCGGCCGGGTCGTCAGGTTCCATTCGCCGACTCTCCTTGTGTGACAGTTAGGCAGTGGTACCACAAATCTGCTGACAGCAATCGCCATATGGCCGGTCAACGGTTTCGTGCGGAGACCCGGTTTGGACCTATATAGTGAACAAGTGTATACCTGGTTTCACCGAAACGGCCAGCTAGCTGGGATTCAGCTAAGAAAGTTCGCACTATGTCGAGGTACGACTGTACACTTGCAACAGTGACTGTTTATAGTTCCCGCAGCGTCGGTATCAATGCGGGCGCGGGGGTATACGGGCGACCGGATGGGCCGGGACGTCGCCGCGGAGAGCTGTTGTCCGGCTTCATCGGTGCCGATCGGCAGGCAGGTTTGTCTTCGTCCGGCACCGGACATACATGGCTCAAAGTTGAGAGGAGTGGCTGATGCCTGAAGTGGAAGTGGTCCACGACGGACACCCGGCGTATCGCCGCCAAGTTCGGTTCGACTGGTCGAATCTGCCGTTGCACTGGGTACCTGATGACCCGTTCGCCACGCACATGATGAACGTGCTTCATCTGCTGTTGCCGGAGGGGGAGCGGCACTTCATCAAGGCCGTTCTGGAGGCGTCGTCGCTGGTCGACGACCCGGAGCTGGAGGCGGCTATCAAACCGTTCATTCAGCAGGAGTCCTGGCATGCCTGGGCGCACCAGGTGGTGCTGAACCATTTGGCCGAGCAGGGCATCGATACCACGCCGTACACCGAGCGGCTCGGGAAATGGTTGTCGTTGAGCCTGGGTGATCCGCCTAAGCGTTGGCCGCCGGTGTTGAAGCGGTGGTGGCTGTATCGGCGTCTGGCCGACGTGGCCGCGCTGGAACATTTCACCGCGGTGCTGGGGCAGTGGGTGCTGCAGAACCGGGGTCTCGATTACGCCGGCACCAACCCGGTCATGCTCGACTTGCTGCGCTGGCATGGGGCCGAAGAGATCGAGCACCGCTCGCTGGTATATGACGTCTATCAGCATGTGTGCGGCAACTACCCGCTGCGGGCGCTGTCCATGCTGACGATCGCGCCGCTGTTCGTGGGCTGGTGGGCCGCCGGTGTGTGGTACTTGATGGCGCACGACCCGACCATTAACGCCAAACCGCGGTGGCGTGACTGGTTGCGCGCCGCTCGCCAGTACAAGGTGCCCGGGCCGTGGAAGCTGCTCGTGACCGTGCCGGTCCGCTATCTGCGGCCCGACCATCATCCCAGTCACGAGGCGTCCACTCAGATGGCGATGGACTATCTGGCGTACTCGCCGGCGGCCCGGGAGGCCCGTGAGCGCGCCAAGTCTCAATGGAAGTCAGACGGGGTCGAGATAGCGCGGGCATGAGTTTCCACCGAGAGGCCGAGAAGGACGGAGGCTCGATGAAGGTTGTGGTGGATTTTGACACGTGCGACGGTAACGGCGTTTGCATGAGCATTTGTCCCGAGGTGTTCGAAGTCAAGGACGATGGTTATCTTTACCTGCTCCAGGACGAGCCGAGTGAAGAGCTGCGCGAAAAGGTAAAGGGCGCGGAAGTGTCCTGCCCCACCCAAGCGATCACCATCGAGGACTAACCCCGTGTCGTCAAACAAAGAGCTGAGGCAGGTGCTGGTCGTCGGTGCCGGCGTGGCCGGAACACGGGCGGCGGAGAGTTTGCGCACGGGGGGCTACGACGGTGCACTGACGATTGTGGGTGCCGAACGGCATGCCCCCTACCATCGGCCGCCGCTGTCAAAGAAACTGCTCTCCGGCAAGGTGGAGCGCGCGGGTGTGGACCTGGCGCTGCAGTTCGACCTGGACGCGCGGGTCCTGCGCGAAGCGACTGCCGTCGGACTTGACATGGGTAAGTGCACCGTAGGGGTCCGCGACGGTGACCGCGAACAAGAGCTGGGCTTCGACGGGCTGGTCATCGCGACCGGCGCAGCTCCCCGCAAGTGGCCCGGTGGCCCCGTGCCTGACGGGATCTTTGTACTGCGCACCGTTGACGACTGTCTGGCGATCCGGGAGCGGCTTGAGGCAAACCCACGTGTGGTGGTGGTTGGCGGGGGGTTCATCGGCGCCGAGGTCGCCGCGACTTGTCGGTCAGTGGGGCTCGATGTGGCACTCGTGGAGAAAGCCGCCGGCCCGCTGCTCGCGGCGCTGGGCGAGGAGATGGCAGATCGCTATGCCGAACTGCACCGCCGGCACGGCGTGGACGTGCGGGTCAACTCCAGCGTCGACGAGTTTGTCGGTGAGGGCCATGTGAAGGGTGTTCGGCTCACTGACGGGTCGGAGCTCAAGGCCGATGTCGTTATCATCGGGCTGGGGGTTATCCCCGACACCGACTGGTTAGAGAGTTCTGGCTTGCGCATCGACAATGGCGTGGTGTGCGATGCCACCTGTGCCGTGGAGGGAGCCACGAACGTTGTGGCCGCCGGTGACGTGGCCCGCTGGTGGCATCCGCTATACGAGAAGCACCTGCGGATCGAGCACTGGGTGAACGCGGAACGCCAAGGCGCCGCGGCCGCACGAACTCTGCTGGCCGGGCCGGGGCACGGCGAGGCGTACGACGAGGTGCCCTACTTCTGGTCGGATCAGTATGACGTCAAGTTGCAGATGCTCGGTGTACCGGACGGTTACGACAAAATGCAGGTGATCGAGGGCGATACTGACGAGTGGAACTTCGTCGCCGCCTACGGACTTAACGGCCGCACCATCGCTGTGGTGTCGACTATCCCAGGCCGGGCAAATGCCTACCGCGGGGCGATCGCCGGCCGCGCCGCTTTCCCTCCGGAGCCACCAAGTTCATAGCAGCGATCCTTCATGGCTTGCGAACTGAATACGCTGCTGCACAGGCACAATCATGTGCTAATTGCGCATCTTGTCGACACGTTTGATAAGGCGTGCGGTGGCCCCCTCAATCAGATGCTGGCGTCCCAGCGGCGTGCGCTCGCGTTCCGCCCGACGCAGGATCGGGCGGATCGTGATGCCGTGCTCGTAGCCCTTAACCACACGCGGATCAACATAGGAACTGCGCGCCACTGCGGGTGTATTGCCCAGTTCCTCACTGACAGCGCGCATTACGGCGGCTTCTTCTCGACGACGGGCGGTCTTCGACGTCGGTTCCCGTGCGGTGGCGAAGTTCTCGGCGGCCAGCACAGTGCCGTGCCAAGTCCGCAGATCTTTGACGGTGAACTCTTCGCCGACGAGCTCCCGGAAGCGCTCGTTGAGGTCATCGGCGCGCACCTCGCACCAGCCGTCCGAAGTGCAGTAGGCCAGCAGGCGCGGAATTTTCGTCTCGGCGCGCAGTAACGACCGCACCGCCCGGATCAGAAGCGGGTCCTCCAGCGATATCGTGCGGCGCACACCGCTTTTGGCGGGATAGTCGAATTCGACGCTGTCACGGTGCACCCGGACGTGATCCCGAAGCAGGGTCGTCAATCCGTAGCTTCCGTTCTCCTGGGCGTATTCCTCGCCGCCGGCGCGGAAATAGCCGCGGTCGATGAGATGTTGGGCGACTGCCAGCACGCGATCGCGCCGCAGGCCCTGGCCGCGCAAATCGGTGAGGACGTGAGCCCGCCAGTCCGGCAGGCGTTTTGCGAGGCTCAGCACCCGGTCGTACTTCTCCTCGGCGCGTTCGGTCCGCCACTGCGGATGATAGATGTATTGGCGACGCCCGGCGGCGTCTGTGCCGACCGTCTGAATGTGGCCGTTCGGGTACGGACAAATCCAGACGTTCTTCCAGGCCGGGGGAATTACCAGGGATTCGATCCGCGCGAGGATGTCGGGGTCGTCAATGGCCTGCCGCTGTTCGTCGACATATGAAAAGCCGCGGCCACGGCGAATCCGGCGAAAGCCCGTGCCACCAGCGGTGCTTCTGCGCAGCCTCATGTGCCTTCGCTATACCCGGCGGGCAACATACGGCCGGCTAACGACCGCAGCGGCGTTGATGAGCGTTTCACGACCACGGGATTACCCACCCTGGAATCGCATAACACCAGGACGGCGCACACCTGCCGTTGAACTACTCCCCGGGAGGCAGCTGTCGCGGACCCTCAGGCGCACCCAGTTGGCCGCGCCGGTCCGGCTCTATCAGCGAAGGCTGGGGTTCGCGCGCAGGTATGCTGCCCAACGGCGAGGTCTTCGGTTGAGTACCGACTGGGCGATAGTCCGCAGATTCGCGTCTAGCGGACTCGACGGTCGAGGATTGGATCCGCCGCCGGTCGTCGGTGGCCGCCGAGCTGCTCTCCTGCGGTTGCCTGAGACTTTCCTCGGAGTCAACGCTCACTTTGCGGGTGCGCTTGAACAAGAAGGTAACCTCTTCGACCTCTTCGAAGACCTGCCGCGCGGCCCGCAGCGGCTGCGTCGTGGTATCGATCGCGCGGGCGACGAAAGTCGGTACCAGCGGGCGAATCCAACGCGCAGCGGCCCTGGTGACATCTGGAATTGTTGGCGTGACGCGCTGATTGGCGTCGGCGTCAGTGAACTCGACGGGCGCCGGCAGATTGTCCGATTCCTCTTCATCCCGCGCGTCCTCCGCGCTCGCGGGCAACTCCAGGGCCGACCGGCTTGCCGCCTCGAGCGCCTCGGCGACTCGGCGGCGATGCTGGGCTCGGTCAATTTCGGCCTGTGCCTCGACCGCCAGCCGAGCCTGAGCGAGTTGATGCTCCGCCCACAGGGTCTCGGCAGCTGCGCGGACCTCGGCACGCTTGACGGCGATCGCGGTGTCTGCATCAATCTCGGCGCGCTCGCGCACGACACGAGCCGCTGCATGCCGATCGTGCGTCGTCTCGCCGCGCCACAGCCGCAGGATCAGCGGCAGCAGGTACAGCAGTATGCAGAATGCGATCGTGAGCAGTCGCGCCAGCAGCGCGCCCGGGCTGGCCAACGTCAGGTCGTGCATGGCCACCCACCGCGCCCCGAGGCCGCGATCGGTATCAGCATCCGCATTGCGGCGTGCCTGGGCCAGCGCCTGCTGACCGGCGGCGATCTTGGCGTCCAGCCCGGGTGCCTGGCGGTCGCGGACGGCCACAGCGTTGTCCAGCTCCTGCTGGCTGTCGGCCAAGAGCTCATTGGCCGTTCGGGTTTCGGGGCCAACGCCGGGCACTCCGGTGATGCGGGTCTGCGGGCAGGCCGGTGAAGGGTTGTATTCGCACCGTGCGACGACTAGCGCCTCATCGCGGTGTGTGCGGGCCTGCTCGACGGCGTTGTCAAGCGCGGTCCGCGTGTGGCGGGTTTGGTCGAGGCCGGCCGCCGCCTGCACGACTGCGGGCGTCGAATCGGCCCGGCGCGCAGCCTGCTCGTCGAGACGGCGATCGATCGAGCCGGAGAACAGCACGAGCGCGGCCAGCTCGGCCACGACGACACCCACGACGGCCGCAACAGCACCGCGGCCGGCAATGCTGCGCCATCCACGCGTCGGGCCGCTGACCGTGGCGCGCGTCAATGCGGCCACCAGCAGGCCGAACACCAGCGTCAACGGGACGAGCACCGGCAGTGGCAGCGATGCCGATTCGTCGACGGAGAGGGTCGCGACCAGCCAGGCCAGCAGGGCGCCGAGGAGCACGACCACACCGGCGATGGCATGGGTGGAGCGCTCATGGCGTTCACCTAGCTCACCCCAGTGTCCCCCGCCCAGCCAGGTCAACACCGCTCCGGAAGAGCGCTGTTCAGGGAGTTTGTACGCGCACATGAAACTGCAAACACCTCCAGGTTCTCCAGCGTGACAGGGCGCCGGCCGACCTCACCAATCCAAAAGCGGGCATGTGGCGGGGCTCACAACAGAACCGACAACCGACCAGGCGCAACCTGTTTCATCGCGCCGGTGCGATGGGTCAATACTCTCACAAGATGCCGCCGTGGCATGTTTCTGTGCGGCATGAGGCGGTTCAGCGGCTGATGCGGCGGGCGACGTGAGACGGTATGGACTTATGCAGCAGACGTACGACTACGTGACCTACGAAGAGTTCGGTCGCAGATTCTTCGAGATCGCCTGTACCGAGGAGCGCGTCGGGAAGTCGTTCGGCGAGATCGCCGGCAACGAATTCGAGATGGGACCGATGCGTCAGGGTCCCGGCGGGCTGGCCCGCATCAGCGCCAAGGTCAAAATCCATCAACCGCAGGTCACGCGGAATCTGGATGCGATGATCACGTTTGCCATTCGGATCCCGCTGACGATCGAAATGGTCGTCGATCTGCGGCTGGACAAACAGCGATTCAACGTCGACGGCGAAATCACGCTGCGTGCGTCGGCACATGCGGCCGAGCCGCTCCTGCTGATTATCGACGTGACCAAGCCGAAACCGTCAGACATCATGGTCCACGTCGCTGCCACCTCGATCCGTGGTGAGTTGTTGCGAGTCGTCGCGGGCGTTGACGGCGAAATCCGGCGTTTCATCGCCCAGCACGTCGCGGGCGAAATCGATTCGCCGCAGGCACAAAAGGCGCAGGTCATCGACGTGGCGGAACAGGTCGCGTCGTCGTGGGACGGCGGCTGATACGTCCGCTGGCGTTTATCTGACTGCGTCGGTCGGGTATGGGATCAGGATTGCCGTGCCCCGCCCGTCTGCAGATAAGGTTGACAAGACATGGCAGAAGTAGACGTTTCGACGTCGTCCGACCTGGACCCTGAATCCGCGTGGAAGCTTGCGTCAGACCTGAGCCGGTTCCACGAGTGGCTGACGATTTTCAACGGCTGGCGCAGCGAAATTCCCTCAACGCTGGAGGAGGGGACGTGCGTGTCGTCGTGCATCAAGGTGAAGGGCTTCCGCAACGTCATTCACTGGACCATCACCCGGTACGACGAACCGAAGGACATCGAGCTCAGCGGCCGCGGGCGCGGCGGAATTCGGATCGGGTTGAAGATGACGGTCGCCGACAACCACCCGGGATCGACGTTTCATCTCAACGCCGGTCTGAAGGGCGGTCCACTCAGTGGGCCGCTCGGGCGGCTCGTCGCCAGGGTCGTCAAGTCCGACGTGCACAAGTCGATTAACAACCTCGCTGCCCTGCGATAATCGGATCGCGGCGCGCGGTTCGTCCGGCCCATTGCCTGACAGGGCGCATCGGTACAGTCTTTGGCCATGGACCAAAGCCAAGCGCCGCTGCTGGACGCTTTGGCCGACTATCACGAAAAGGGCCGATACGGCTTCAGTCCGCCCGGGCATCGGCAGGGCCGCGGGGCCGACGAGCGAGTGCTGACCGTGCTGGGCAGCGAGCCATTCCGTTCGGACGTGCTGGCCAGCGGCGGCTTAGACGACTGGCGCTCAACTGGACAGTATCTGGAGCAAGCGGAGGCGCTGATGGCCGACGCTGTCGGGGCGACGTCGGCGTTCTTCTCGACATGTGGCAGCTCACTCTCGGTTAGGGCGGCGATGATGGCGGTGGCCGGCGGCGCCGAGGGCGGCCTGCTCGTCGCTCGTGACAGCCACAAGTCGATCGTCGGCGGGTTGATTTTCTCCGGTATTCAGCCGCATTGGATCACCCCACAGTGGGACGCCGACCGCCACCTTTGCCATCCGCCGTCACCCGAGCGAGTGAATTGCGCGTGGGAGGAGCACCCCGACGCGGCTGGCGCGTTGATCGTCAGCCCTACCCCGTATGGCACCTGCGCAGACATCGCAAAGATCGCCGACATCTGCCATCGACGCGGCAAGCCATTGATCGTCGACGAAGCGTGGGGTGCACACCTGCCGTTTCACCCGGATTTGCCGACCTGGGCAATGGATGCCGGCGCCGACATCTGTGTGGTCAGCGTTCACAAGATGGGAGCCGGTTTTGAACAGGGCTCGGTCTACCACGTGCAAGGCGACTTGGTGGACCACGACCGGCTGTCAGCGTGCGCGGACCAGTTGATGACGACCAGCCCGAACGTGATGCTGTACGCCGCGCTGGATGGATGGCGACGGCAGATGGTGCAGCATGGTTACGAATTGCTCGGCGCGGCGCTGGAGTTGGCCGCAGATGTGCGCGGACGCATCGAGCAGATCCCCGATGTAGTGGTGCTGGACGACGAACTGTTAGGCGTCGAGGCGTCGCGTGACCTGGACCGGCTGCAAGTGATGCTGGATGTGTCGGCGACTGGCACGTCGGGCTATCAGGCCCGCGACTGGTTGCGGGAATGCTGCCACCTTGACTTCGGATTGTCCGATCACCGCCGCATCCTGGCGACGTTGTCTTTCGCCGACGATCAGCGCACCGCCGACCGTCTGCTCGACGCGTTAGCGGCATGGCGCAAAGCGGCCGAATTATTTGATCGGCCACCGGCGCTCCGGTTCCCTTCCCCGGAAGAGCTCGAACTGGAGACAGTGATGCTTCCGCGCGATGCGTTCTTCAGCCCAGTCGAAGTTGTTCCCGCCCTTAAGGCGGCGGGTCGCATCTCAGCTGAACTAATCACGCCGTACCCGCCAGGCATCCCCGTAGTGGTGCCCGGTGAACGGCTCAATGAAGCCGTCATCGAATATCTGCGCTCGGGGGTCGAAGCGGGCATGGTGTTGCCTGACCCTGCCGACCGTCAGCTCAACCACATTCGCGTCATAGCGTGAGCTCGTCACGGGGCCGCGGGAGCGCTCTGCCATAAGGTCTCCTCAGCGTCGCAGCACGTTTGTCGCATGCGCCCACTCGAAAGTAGGCCCGGAAAACGGAATCTGTTCGGTGGAGCTGAGCGCTCAGGCCCACCCGGAGCCGCCGCTACAGTGGACACGATGACATCGGTGGTGATCGTGGGTAGCGGATTCACCGGCTTTGAATGTGCACGCCGACTCGCACGCCGGCTACGCAGACGCAACGCATCAGATGTCGACGTCACCATCATTTCACCGTGCGACTACATGCTCTACACGCCGCTGCTGCCGGACGTGGCAGGCGGAGTCGTTGATGCGCGGTTCGTGACCATCCCACTGGCGGGCACGCTCAACGGCGTCCGCAAGGTGCGCGGACGCGTCGACAGTGTCGACCTGGAGCAGCACACCCTGACGTTCACCGACCTGGAACGCCGCTCAAGCGACTTGTCATGGGATCGGCTGGTGCTCACCGCCGGTTCGGTCACCCGGTTATTCGATATTCCCGGATTAGCCAGCTACGCAAGGGGTCTGAAGTCCACCGCCGAAGCACTCTATCTGCGCGACCATGTCCTCGAACAACTGGAATTGGCCGGCTTAGACGATGACCCCGACAGCGCTGCGGCGCGACGCACAATCGTGGTGGTCGGGGCGTCGTATTCCGGAACAGAACTCACCGCGCAGCTTCGTGCGCTGGCCGATGCCGCCGCCAAGCAGATGGACTTCGACCCGGCCGATGTGAAGTTTCTGTTGCTCGATCTGGCCGAGCAGGTGATGCCGGAAGTCGGGATAAAGCTTGGCGCTCGGGCGATGCGGGTACTTCGGCGTCGCGGGATCGACATTCGGCTGGGCCTCACGCTCAAGGAAGTGCATCCCGATCACGTCGTGCTTAGCGATGGCTCGCGGGTAGGCACCCGGACGGTTGCCTGGGTAGCCGGAGTTGCCGCGGCTCCGCTTATTCAGGGGCTGGAGCTGCCGACCGAGAAGGGCCGGTTGAAGGTGCAGACCGATCTGCAGGTGCCCGATCATCCGGACGTGTTCGCCGCCGGCGATGCCGCGGCGGTTCCGGACGTCACTCAGCCCGGCAAGATCACGCCGCCCACCGCGCAGCATGCGATCCGCCAGGGCAAGGTGCTGGCCAACAACGTCGCCGCCAGTCTGGGATACGGCAAAACGCGGGACTACAAGCACCGCAACATGGGCCTGGTGGTAGACCTCGGGCCGCACCATGCGGTGGCGAATCCGCTCAACGTCCACCTCTCCGGGTTTCCGGCGAAGGTAGTCACCCGGGGCTATCACCTGTACGCCATCCCGCGACTCGCCAATCGCTGGGCGGTGGCGCTGGCCTACCTGACCGATGCCCTATTCCCGCGGACAC
>JAFAQO010000361.1 GCA_019246375.1 Mycobacterium sp.
CGACGTACTCGCCCGAGCCGTAGTCCGCGCCGAGCGCGAGCCGCTCGGCGCCTGGCGGCCTTGGGGCGGTGGGTGATACAGAGTCCTGAAGCCCGGGTGATGGGTGCGGACCCTGCACGCTGAGGGCAGCACGGTCGGCGGTAGCGGCGTTCTTAGGTGGTGAAGCCGTAGTTGAGGTGAACGACGCCGTTGTTGTAAACATCGTGGTCCTTCAACCTGAACGTGGTCGCGTCGACACCGTCAGCCCACAGCCGCTTGCCGGTCCCGCGAGCGACCGGGTAGACGAAGAGGTGCAGGTCATCGGCAAGGCGGTCGTTGAGCAATGCGCGCACGAGAGTGCCGCTTCCGGAGACGTAGATGATGCCGTCGGTCTGGTCCTTGAGCTTGCCGATGGCGCGCGAGTCATAGGGGCCAAGCTGGGTGGAGTTGGCCCATTCGACGCTGGGTTTCTGCGAGCTAACAACGTATTTGTGGGTGTCGTTGAAAAACGGCGCCCCTGGGTCGTCTTCCGCGGTCCGGCCAGACCAGGCCGGCGCGAACATTTCGAACGTGCAGCGGCCAAGCAATATCGCGGTTGACGCGCCGGTGAGCGCAGCGATCGTCTCACCCATGGCCGGGTCGAAGCCGTAGTCGGCGGTCCAGCTCGGATCCTCGAACACGCCGTCAAGTGCGATGAACTCGTGGACTGCGATCGCGCCCATAATTTTGCCTCCCGGATTGCTAGGGGTTGGGAACTTTTTGTCAAGCACCGAGCCGCACTTGGGCTCACATGGACTCATTAGTCAGACCTCTGGGAGAGATAGAAATCATCACCCGGCCTCGCTGATTACGCCCAGTGGCGCCAATTGCGCTGCACCGCCGTCCTGCTTCGGGATCCACCGCCCGGACGGCCCTTTAGACGTGAGCCGGGATCTGATCGACCCCGTCTCTCTAAATCCCGCAAACAGTTCCCCAACAGCGCCGAACTCGATCCGTTCGCTGCCGCCAAGGCCTCCGGATCAATTATTGGACTGCGCTGCGGATCGTGGAGGCGGCCGCCGAACATCGGCAGCACCGATTGATGGCCACCGGCCGACGGACGCAGGGGTAACTGGTGGGTGCACCTGCGGAGTCGGCTCGGAGTCACGAGGTTGTCACAATCCCTTCAGTTGGTCATGGTTGACTGCACACGAGCCTCGGCGATGGATCGGCAACAAGCCGCCTAAGCGTTAGCGCGTTAAGCGGTGGTGGATCAAATCGGTAGGGGAATCAGCTTCCGGTCAGTTGGCCGCGTTCGTCCAGCAGTTCTTCCACCGGCCCGATCGATCGCACCGTCCCGCTGAACGCGCGTGGTCTCCCGGCCGCGCTCGCGTCTGCTGTGACCCGAGACCTTGTTCTCGGTGCCGGAGCCCTCCAGACTCGACGCATGACGTCGATGGACGACGATCTCGAAACGCTCTCTCGCCACGAGCTCGTGCAGGAGATCGTCCGCCTGAGGAACGGTATCCGCCGGCACCGTCACAGCACGGGCCATGAGCTCTGCTGGCCGCGGGATCGTCCGGATCGAGTCTCTCGGTCCGCAGGGCTTGACGTTCTTCATCGTCCCCACCGCCTTGGACGTGCGCCCTGCTGTTTGGGGTTCCCTGTGGCTGTTCAACTGCGCGCGAACAGCGCCATGGTCACGGGATGGCTGGGGGCCTGGGCGGCGTTGAAACGCCAGGTGCGACCAGCTCCGGTGTGTTGAGTCTTGGGGGCCGATGAATCATCGGCGGCGCTATCAGGGATACGGGATACGAAGGAGGTCTTGCGAGCATGACTGAGAGCGCGACGATCGGCCCGGGCAGTGTCGTCGCGGCGCGGGAGCTGAACACAGTCTCTGGTGCTGCGGTGCGGATTCCGGACCCGGCGAACACAATAGAAAAATTCTCGATGCCTTCTACACCTGACCGGGTCCTGAAACCGCCATCTGAAGGAGTCTCCGGTGAGCCAGACCAGTAAACGCCTTTCCCCGCTCGACATGATCTTCCTGTACGGCGAGACGCCCAGCACGATGATGCACGTTGGTGCGCTGATGCCGTTCACCCCGCCGCCGGATGCGCCACCAGACTTCCTACGCCGCCTGCTGGAGGACAACAAGAACAACGAGGTGGTCGCGCCGTGGAACCGCAAGCTCAGCAACCCCCACTTGCTGTACAGCCCGACGCAGTCATGGATAGTCGATGACAACTTCGACTTTGATTACCACGTGCGCCGCTCGGGGCTGGCGAGCCCGGGCGACG
>JAFAQO010000365.1 GCA_019246375.1 Mycobacterium sp.
CGGATCAGGCCAAGGCTCAGCACCACGACGGCGACCGCGGTCAGGGCTGCGACGAATCCGGTCACCGTCAGGCCGGTCGCCCAGGGCGTGGACTCGTCGGTCACTGGTTTTTCCTACTGTCATGCCGCTGCCGGTTGGCAAGGCTGATTTCGGGTCTGGTGGTCGGTGAGCAGGTAGCCGAAGACGACGCGGGATAGGCGGCGTTTGAGACAGCGCAGGGCTTCAGTCTTGGAGTCATCGCACCTCACCCTGACACTGACGCGAGCCTAACCCGCTCGTAAAACGCCAAAGCGGCAGCGGTCGCGACGTTGAGCGAGTCGGTGCCGCACGACATCGGGATACGGACGTGCAGATCGCTGGCCCGCAAAGCGGCCTTGCTCAGCCCAGGACCCTCGGACCCGACGAGCACCGCCACACGTTCGTGACACACTGTCGCCATCGCCACCGGCAATGGCTGCGCCTGGTCGCTCGGAGTCATGGCCAGCAGTCGAAATCCGCTGTCCCGCAGCAGGGCTAGATCGGCAGGCCACTGGGATGTGCGTGCGTATGGCACCAACAGCGCGTGACCCATCGACACTCGCACGGCGCGGCGGTATAGCGGATCAGCGCAGCCATTGCCGAACACCACCGCGTCCACGTCGAGGCCTGCGGCGTTGCGGAAGATCGACCCCAGATTCTCGTGGTCGTTAACGCCCTCGAGCACTGCGACCGTGCGGGCACCGTCGACCACCTGAGCGAGGCTGCTCTCCGGCACCCGCCGAGCGGCGGCCAGCACGCCACGGTTGAGGTGGAACCCGACCACCTTTGCCATCACGTCGGCGGAAACCCGATAGTACGGCGCGTCGACGCCGGCGAGGTTCGCCGCGAGCTCGGCCAGCCTGCGGTCGGTACCGAGCAAGGCCAGCGGCTTGAACCGCGATGCCAGCATGCGCTGCACCACCAGCACACCCTCTGCGATCACCAGACCCTTGCCCGTCGGTAGATCGGGCCGACGGTCGATGCTGTTCAGGTCGCGGAAATTATCCAGCCGTGGATCGTCCGGATCGTTGACATCCCGGACGTCAACATCCGCGAGACGCGCCGCGCTCACGGGATCTCGTCGACCAGCGCCAACATCAGATCGGCCGCCGTGCGTAGCGTGTCACGTTGGGCGCTGTCGAGGGTGGCGAGCCGCTGAGCCAACCATTCGCGGCTAGCGCGGCGTTCGGTCTCCAGCAGGTCGGCGCCGGCGTCGGAAACCGACACCAGAACTTGGCGGCCGTCGACCGGGTGCGGAGTGCGGTCCACGAAACCGAGGTCGGCCAGCGAGGCAATGACCCGGGTCATCGACGGCGGCCGGACCCGTTCCCGGACGGCTAACGCGCCGGGTGTCATCGCACCCTCTTTGTCCAAGGTGGCCAGCGCCGACAGCTGTGACAGCGACACCGGCGATTGCGGGCGCCGAAACCGCAGCTGGCGGGACAGTCGCATGACCGCCAACGACAAGTCGCTGGCCAGCCGCGTATCAGCGTCCATCACAGCGCGAAGGTTACGACACCGCGTCAAAGTCCTGCGCGATTTCCGTCGCTTACCCCTTCCCCCGCATCGTCGCCAGACTATTTTGGTCCCGATGCCCCTCGAGTCCTCTGGCGGCCGCGAACCTCCGCCGCTGCCAACCACGCTGCTGGAAGTGTGGCCGGTGATCGGCTTCGGCGCCCTCGGCTGGTTGGTTGCAACCGTTGCCGCGTTCACCGTGCCCGCGCTCGATAGCTGGCGCCCCGTTACGGTGGCCGGGCTGGCAACCGGGCTGCTCGGCACCGGTATCTTCCTGTGGCAACGCGGAGCGGCCCGGCGCGGCGCACGGGGCGCACAAACGGTACTCGGGTCTCGCCGCAAGCGCAACGAGCAATAGGGAAGCGAACAGCAGCAAACCCCGACTAGGAGGTGTGCATCTAGTGGCAGCGCCGCTACTGCAAACGCAGATTGATATCAAGGCACCCGTGTCGAAAGTATGGGAACTGATATCGGATTTGGGCCGCATGCCGCAGTGGAGTCCGCAGTGCCGCTGGATGAAACCACTCGGTCCGCTGCGCCAAGGCACCCGCACTTTCAACGTGAACCGCCGCAACAAGCTGTTCTGGGCCACCACCTGCACAGTCACCGAAGTCATTCCAGAGCAGAAATTAAGTTTCCGCGTCAACGCGAACGGCACTATCTGGAGCTACGAGCTTCAGCCGATCACCGACGGAACCCGGGTGATCGAGAGCCGGCATGCCGAGAACGGCGTCAAACCGGTGTCAACTTTGTCGATCAATGCGCTCTTCGGCGGAGTGACAAGCTTCGAGCGCGAGCTGATCGACGGCATGAACGCCTCGCTCGCCAAGATCAAGGCCGCCGCTCAGCACGGCGAGCCCGGCGATCGGACCTAGCTCGGCGACGATGCGGGCCGGTCATCGGCCCGAGGAGGAGCCGGGCGATCGGACCTAGCTCGGCGACGATGCGGGCCGGTCATCGGCCCGAGGAGGAGCCGGGCAATCGGACCTAGCCTTCCGGCGGTTTATCGGTAACGTCAAGCATCCCGTTGTCATAAGCGTCGTACATCGGCGATCCACTGCCCGCGGGAGCCGGGGTGTCGGAATGGGCGCCGCAGCCGTACTCAAAATCCACGACATGCCCGTCGGCGGACATCTCGTTGCCGCACACTCCGAACATCCCGCCCAGCGAGCCGGCCAACGGCAAGAAGAACCCACAGTCGCGGCACACCCGTTTCGTGGATCGCGCCATCGGCGAGCCGGGACCGTAGTCCCCGTCATGCCAGCGTTGGGCCGCTTGAGCGCGGCCCCAGGCGCTCATCACCTGACGTCGACCGAGCCCGATCTCGGCGCCGACCTCGTCTATCTGGGGGTCGCCAGTTGCGGTGTAACCAGGGACTAGCCGCGGGTCGTCAAGCTGAGGGGCGAGCAGGTCCCCGGGGCTCAGGTCCCCCGGCCTGACCCGCTCCTCCCACGGAACCCACTCGGGCGCCAACAGCGCGGTCGGGCCCGGCACCAACACGACTTCGCTGATCGTCGCGTGGTCGGTCCCCGGGTATGCGGCCACTACCACCGCCCACTGCCAGCCTTGATAGCCGGGCAGATGCGCCAAGAACCGGTGCGTGGCGGTTGTCGCATCCTCGTAGCCCACCCCCAGGTAGTCGCCTACCTCCTCGGCGGCGCTGAACTCGGCGATGGCCTCACGGGCCTGCTCGACTGCACCAAGGAGGACCGCAGCCAGCTCTTCCGGCCACTCGGCCACCGCCGGTGCGGCTGCTTCCCCCATCGACTCAACCACGCTGTCCATTGTCCCCGATTTTGCCGTAGCGAGACGGCGGCCAGCCACACCGGCTGCCTGCGCACGCGCGCGATCAGAATGGGGGAGAATCAATCCGTGTCTGAATGGCGGCGTGATCCCCGGACCGGGGGTCTGGCGTCCTCGCCCGGCCGCCGGACCGGCAGCGGACCGGTTGGCGAGCATCCCGGCATGGCCAACTACCCCACCGACGACCCGGGCTATCAGCGAGTGCGCCGGCCACCGCCCATGCCCAGCGCCAACCGTTACCTGCCGCCGTTGGACCGGGAGCGGCAGGAACCGGCCGGTTCGAGCGCGTCGTCGCGTGGTGTGCGCACAGGCGAACGGATCACCGTCACGCGCGTGGCTGCCCAGCGCAGCCGCGAAATGGGTTCGCGGATGTACTGGTTGGTCCAGCGTGCCGCGACTGCCGACGGCGCCGACAAATCGGGGCTGACCGCACTGACGTGGCCGGTAGTGGCGAACTTCGCGGTTGACTCCGCGATGGCCGTCGCGTTGGCCAACACATTGTTCTTCGCGGCCGCGACCGGAGAAAGCAAAGACAGAGTGGCGCTGTACCTGCTGATCACCATCGCGCCGTTCGCGGTGATTGCGCCGCTCATCGGTCCGGCGCTGGACCGGCTGCAGCACGGCCGGCGGGTGGCGCTGGCGCTGTCGTTCGCGCTGCGCACTGCGTTGGCTGCGGTGCTGATCATGAACTACGACGGCGCCACCGGCAGCTTCCCGTCATGGGTGCTCTACCCCTGCGCACTGGCGATGATGGTGTTCTCGAAATCGTTCAGCGTATTGCGCAGCGCGGTGACCCCGCGGGTGATGCCGCCGACGATCGACTTGGTACGGGTCAACTCTCGGCTGACCATGTTCGGACTGCTTGGCGGCACGATCGTCGGCGGCGGCATCGCCAGCGGGATCGAGTTTGCGTTCAACCACTTGTTCCAACTACCGGGCGCATTGTTCGTCATCGTTGCTGTCACGGTGGCGGGCGCCGTGCTGTCGATGCGAATTCCGCGCTGGGTCGAAGTGACCGCAGGTGAGGTCCCGACCACCCTGAGCTATCGCGTCCCGAGCGGTCGGATGCGCCGACGTTGGCCGGAGGAAGTCAAAAGAGCCAGCGGCGCGCTACGGCAACCGCTGGGCCGCAACATCATCACCGCGCTCTGGGGCAACTGCACCATCAAGGTGATGGTCGGCTTCCTGTTTTTGTATCCGGCGTTCGTCGCCAAGGCACATGACGCCAGCGGGTGGGTG
>JAFAQO010000123.1 GCA_019246375.1 Mycobacterium sp.
TGACGGTTAGGCTGCCAATTTAATTGGCCGTTGCAAAACTGCGATTTCCTACTATTTTCGACCGCGCCGTGATAAAAACGTTATTGTCGCCGCCGAAATTGCGCACTGGTTTCTTAATTCGACGGACGAATAGCGCATCTTCAGTGCTCCGGCCTCTGCACGTAATGCCTTGCGCCAGCGGACGTTTGGGCACCCAGCGATCATAGCAGAAATAGTAGCGACCGTAGCGTCGCCTTGCGATGCTGATCATTTGATGCGTCTTCGGCAAATTTGGCCGCAGGGAAGACCAAGAGCTCGCCACCCGCTTCAGTTTCCCGCCGCCCTCCTGTGCTGAACCAGCAGCAGCGCTGGCTATCGAGTGCTGATGTGCTATTGAAACCTATTGGTAGACAAAGTATTAGTCGAAACCTACGGCGATAAGGTGATAGCGCTCGGGCTTGATTCCTGTCATCACCTTCGCTAGTGGTTCTGGCTAAATAAATTGGGGCACTTGATATTCCACGCGCATCCCGCAACTGTTGGCCGGCCCCACAAAAGCACTCCAACGACGGTTGTCCTTCGACACAGCTAACCACGGCATCGGCAAATCAAGGCAGCTGGGCAGCGGATGAGCGGGCGGTCGCCGAAGGTGGCTTTGCAGCGGCAAATCCGAGTGGTGCAGGTCACAATATTGGCGTGATTTGGATCACAAAAACTTGGGTTTGCCGCAACGGAGGCCCGAGCCAAAAAGTCGCCAGTGACCTGGGAAGACTAATGCTGGCGCCGCCGTTATCAAACTGTTATCTGAGAAGAAATCGGTTCGGCTCGAGATGACTAATGGTTTCAGTTCTCGTACGGTCCCTGTCGGCCCTCCCATAGGGCGCACAAAATCGAATCCACGGAACCGCGTGTGAGCGGGGCTGCGGAAGGCACAGCCTTCTCCCAGCTAGCGGGCAGTAGCCCGTCGGGCAGGTCATGCCCCCGCTGTCGTGCCGGACCGAGATGGCACGTCCCGAAGCTCTAACCCTGCCTGACCACAGGCACCCAGTCCACGTGAGTGGGCTTGCTTCGGCGCGCGCTGCGCGAAAGGAACGATATTGAAGGACGTCCGCAAGACGCTCACCATGGTCGCGATGACCGGCGTGCTCGCCACGGCACCGCTTGTCCTGTCCAACGCCGTTGCCTATGCCGATGACGTGCAGTTTGACGCGTCTGCCGCCCCCGACGGCCCGGCCCTGGATGCGCCGCCTGCCCCGGATGCGCCGCCTGCCCCGGATGCGCTACCGGCCGGTTTCGATGCACCACCGGCTCCGGACGCGCCGCCCCCGGCTCCGGATGCGCCCCCGGCTCCGGATGCGCCGCCGGCCGCGGACGCGCCGCCTCCAGATGCGCCGCCGGCTCCGGCTCCGGACGCGCCGCCGGCTCCGGCTCAGGTCGCGCCGCCGGCTCCGGCTCCGGTCGCGCCGCCGGCTCCGGCCCCGCGCCCCGCGCCCAAGGCGTACAGCGTGAACTGGGACGCGATCGCGCAGTGCGAGTCGGGCGGAAACTGGGCGATCAGCACCGGTAACGGTTTCTCCGGCGGCCTGCAGTTCACGCCAAGCACCTGGCGGTCTAACGGCGGCGCAGGCTCCCCGAACAGCGCGAGTCGTGAAGAGCAGATTCGGGTGGCCGAGAACGTGCTGCGTACCCAAGGGATAGGTGCCTGGCCGGTCTGTGGCAAGCGCGGCTGACCGGACGGCTGCAGAAGGCGGCAAAGCCGCCGTTGCGTGATGGTGCCGGGCCTTCGGGCCCGGCACCGCCGTTTGGTTTAGGATCACGCAGCCGCGCTTCGAAGTGCGCCCGCGGTGACCCGGCCACCGGCGTCGCGGACCGCATCGCCCAAGCCAAGGTCATCGAGTGCAGCCAGCGCTTGGGCCAAATGCTAATTCCGGCGCCTGTCGACGTGTCGGTGCGTTCTTCCACGACCGTGACGTCACGACCGCACCGCCGTAACGCCACAGCACTCGCCAGACCCGCGATGCCCGCACCGATCACGACAATCTGTTGCGCCATGGCGCTGAACCTAGCGCCGGGCGCCGCGGGAGCCCGGCGCGGCTGTGCTACCCAAGATGCATGACCGCAACCGCATTCGACCACCTCGACGACTACCTTGCACTGCCGCGAATCTCCGGGCTGGCGGTCTCGGCCGATGGGTCGCGCGTGGTGACCACGGTCGCTGAACTCAACGACAAACGCACCGAATACGTCAGCGCGGTCTGGGAACTCGATCCGACCGGTAACCAGCCGGCACGCCGGTTGACCCGCGGCGCGAAGGGTGAGTCGTCCCCGGCATTCACCGCCGACGGCGACCTGCTTTTCATTTCGGCGCGGCCCACCCCCGCCGACAACAAACCGCCTGCTGCCCTCTGGCGGCTGCCGGCCAGCGGAGGGGAAGCGGTCGAAATGCTCACCATCCCCGGCGGGATCAATGTGGTGCGGGCCGCCCGCAGCACTGACACGATAGTTGTCGGCGCGCCGCTGTTGCCCTCGGCTGACGGCATCGACGCGGACCGACGGCTACGCGAGCTGCGCAAGGACAACGAGGTAACGGCGATTCTCCACGCCGGATATCCGGTGCGCTACTGGGACAACGACCTCGGGCCCGACGAACCACACTTGTTTGATGCGAACAGCGCTCGCGACTTGACGCCCCAACCCGGCCTCGCGCTGCGCGAGGCCGGCTGGGACATCAGCGACGACGGCCGATTCCTGGTGACGACCTGGCGTGTCCCCGGCCGCGGTGCCACCGAACGCTCGGTGCTGCTATGGGTGGACTTTGTCTCCGGCGAACACGGCGTAATCGCCGACGACCCAACAGCCGATCTCGGGCATCCCGCGATTTCGCCAGACGGCTCGGCGGTGGCGTTCACCAGGGAAACGATCGCCACATACGAGTCGGCTCCGCGAAGAACATTGCAATACTTACGGTTTGGTGAACAACCCGTGGCAGTCGCAGCAGAGTGGGATCGCTGGCCGGCCTCGCTGACATGGTCGAGTGACGGGGCCGCGCTGATCGTCACTGCCGACCAGGCCGGCCGGACACCGGTATTCGCCGTCGACCTGTCCACATCGACCGTCACGCAACGCACCAACGACGACTTCTGCTACACCGATGTTGTCGCCGCGCCCGGCGGGGTAATGTACGCGCTGCGCAGTTCCTGGCGAACACCACCACACCCGGTGCGTATCGATCCCAACGGTGCCGTCACCGTGCTGCCCTGCATCGAAACCCCCCGGCTGCCAGGCGAGTTGACTGAAGTCGCTGCGACTGCGCCCGACGGAACCCCGGTGCGCTCATGGTTGGTGCTGCCCGAAGACAGCGCGTCCGCCCCGCTGCTGCTCTGGATTCACGGCGGACCATTGAGCAGTTGGAATAGTTGGTCGTGGCGATGGAACCCGTGGCTGATGGCCGCGAAAAACTACGCGGTACTGCTCCCCGATCCGGCATTGTCCACTGGCTACGGTCAAGCGTTCATCCAGCGCGGCTGGGGAGCATGGGGTGGGCCACCGTTCGACGACTTGATGACCGCTACGGACGCGGCGTGCGTCCACCCCCGCATCGACGCCACTCGGACCGCGGCGATGGGCGGATCGTTCGGTGGCTATATGGCCAACTGGGTGGCCGGCCGGACCGACAGATTCAAGGCGATCGTCACCCACGCCAGCCTGTGGGCATTGGATCAATTCGCGGCGACCACCGACTATGCCTACTACTGGCGTCGGGAGATGATGCCGCAGATGGTTGGCGCCCACTCACCGCACCGCTTCGTCGACCGGATCACCACACCGATGCTGGTCATCCACGGCGACAAGGACTATCGGGTACCGATTGGGGAAAGCTTGCGGCTGTGGTATCAGCTGCTCGCCGATTCCGGGCTGCCCGCCGCCGAAGATGGCACCACCCTGCACCGGTTCTTGTACTTCCCGTCGGAGCACCACTGGGTGCTGGCGCCGCAGCACACCAAGATCTGGTATCACGTTGTCTTCGCGTTCCTGGCCGAGCACGTGCTCGGGGAGACCGGCGAGCTGCCCGAGATCCTCGGAGTAGCGTCGGGCCGGTGACGGGAACGCAGCGCGAATTCGACATTGTCGTGTACGGGGCGACCGGCTTCGTGGGGAAGCTCACCGCCGAGTACCTGGCCCGAGCCGGTTCGAGCGCCCGCATGGCGCTGGCCGGCCGGTCCACCGACCGGCTGAAGGCAGTACGTGAAACTCTCGGTGAATCGGCGCAGTCCTGGCCACTGCTTACCGCCGACGCCTCGTCGCCGTCGACACTCAACGCGATGGCCGCCCAGTCCCAGGTTCTGATCACCACGGTCGGTCCCTACAGCCGCTACGGATTGCCGCTGGTCGCCGCGTGCGCGGCGGCGGGCACCGACTACGCCGACCTGACCGGCGAGGCGATGTTCGTACGCAACAGCATCGACTTGCACCACAAGCAGGCCGCCGACACCGGCGCCCGCATCGTGCACGCCTGTGGATTCGATTCCATCCCTTCTGATCTCAACGTTTACGCGCTGTACCGGACGGTTACCGAAGACGGCACCGGTGAGCTTGGCAAAACCGACTTGGTCGTGCGCTTCTCCGGGGGATTATCTGGCGGCACCATCGCGTCGGGGATGGAAATGATGCACACCGCCTCCAGCGATTCCGAGGCCCGACGCCAGGTCAATGACCCTTACACGCTGAGCACCGACCGGGCCGCGGAACCTGATTTCGGCCCGCAGCCCGATCTGCCATGGCGTCGCGGTCGCGACATCGCGCCGGAACTCGCCGGCACGTGGACAGCGGGATTCCTCATGGCGCCTTACAACACGCGGATTGTGCGGCGCAGCAACGCATTACTGGACGGGGCCTACGGCAGGCAGCTCCGCTACACCGAACACATGAAGGTGGGATCCTCGTTCGTCGCACCGGCAGCGTCAGCTCTGATAACGGGAGCTGAAAACACGATATTCGGATTGGGCAACCGCTACTTCCGGCTGCTGCCGCGTCAGCTGGTGGAACGCCTCGCCCCCAAAGTCGGCACGGGTCCCGGCGAGGCCG
>JAFAQO010000019.1 GCA_019246375.1 Mycobacterium sp.
GTCGACCGCGTCGGAATCGACCAGGGCGCAGAAGTTTTGGAAGTCGCGGCGCGCGTCGGTTTAGATTTGGTGATGTCGGGGACTGCCCGACTGGCTGCGCCCAAGACCGTGTATGCGTTTCCGGGCCAAGGCATTCAGCACAAGGGCATGGGCATGGAGGTCCGGGCCCGGTCCAAGGCAGCGCGAAAGGTCTGGGATTCGGCGGATAAGTTCACCCGTGACATCCTTGGCTTCTCTGTGCTGCATGTGGTGCGTGACAACCCGACCAGCATCATCGCCAGCGGGGTGCACTACCAGCACCCCGAAGGGGTGCTGTACCTGACGCAGTTCACCCAGGTCGCAATGGCGACCGTGGCCGCCGCGCAAGTCGCCGAGATGCGCGAGCAAGGGGCGTTCGTGGAAGGCGCGATCGCATGCGGGCATTCGGTCGGCGAGTACACCGCGCTGGCTTGCGTCACGGGCATCTACGAGCTCGAGGCAATGCTGGAGATGGTGTTCCATCGCGGGTCCAAGATGCACGACATCGTGCCGCGGGACGAGCTGGGCCGCTCCAACTACCGGCTGGCCGCGATCCGGCCGTCCCAGATCGACCTGCCCGATGCCGACGTCCCGGCGTTCGTCAGCGAAATCGCGGGGAGTACTGGAGAGTTTCTCGAGATCGTCAACTTCAACTTACGTGGCGCGCAGTACGCGATCGCCGGCACGGTTCGTGGTTTGGAGGCGCTGGAAGCCGAGGTCGAAAAGCGCCGCGAGCTCGCCGGCGGTCGACGCTCGTTCCTTTTGGTGCCCGGCATTGACGTGCCGTTCCACTCGCGAGTGTTGCGGGTCGGCGTGGCGGAGTTCCGCCGCTCACTGGACCGGGTCATGCCGCGCGACAAGGACCCCGACCTGATCATCGGGCGCTACATCCCGAACCTGGTGCCGCGCCCGTTCAGCCTGGACCGCGACTTCATCCAGGAGATTCGCGATCTGGTGCCCGCCGAACCGCTCGACGAAATCCTCGCCGACTACGACACCTGGCGCACCGAACGGCCGCGTGAGATGGCCCGCACGGTCTTCATCGAATTGCTGGCCTGGCAGTTCGCCAGCCCGGTGCGCTGGATCGAGACCCAGGACCTGCTCTTCACCGAGGAGGCCGCCGGCGGCCTGGGAGTGGAGCGGTTCGTCGAGATTGGCGTGAAGTCGTCGCCGACGGTCGCCGGGCTCGCCACCAACACCCTGAAGCTCCCAGGATTCGCGCACAGCACAGTGGAGGTGCTCAACGCAGAGCGTGATGCCGCGGTGCTGTTCGCCACCGATACCGACCCCGAGCCGGAGACTGACGAGGAAGCGGTCGCGTTGGTTGCCGCCACTGAGGTGGCGGTGCCGGTCGAGACGGCGCCCCCCGCTGCCGCAGCTCCGTCCGGCGCTCCACGGCCCGAGGACATTTCGTTCGACGCCGCCGACGCCACGCTGGCGCTGATCGCGCTTTCGGCGAAGATGCGCATCGAGCAGATCGAGGAGCTCGACTCCATCGAGTCCATCACCGACGGCGCGTCCTCGCGGCGCAACCAGTTGCTGGTCGATCTCGGTTCCGAGCTGAACCTCGGTGCCATCGATGGTGCCGCCGAGACCGATCTGGCCGGGCTGCGGTCACAGGTCACCAAGCTGGCCCGCACCTATAAGCCGTATGGCCCGGTGCTTTCCGACGCGATCAACGACCAGCTGCGAACTGTGCTCGGGCCGTCGGGGAAGCGGCCGGCCGCCATCCGCGAACGGGTCACGAAGGTCTGGGAGCTGGGCGAGGGTTGGGCCAAGCACGCCACCGTCGAAGTCGCGCTGGGAACCCGTGAGGGAACCAGTGTGCGCGGCGGCCCGCTGGGAAGCCTGCACGAGGGCGCGTTGGCCGATGGCGCCGCTGTGGACAAGGTGATCGACGCCGCGGTCGCCGCGGTGGCGGCGCGCCGCGGTGTCTCGGTGGCGCCGCCGTCGTCCGGAGGTGGCGCCGCGACCGTCGACGCCGCGGCACTGGGCGAATTCACCGAGCAGATCACCGGCCGTGATGGCGTGCTCGCGTCGGCGGCCCGGCTGGTGCTCGGCCAGCTAGGCCTGGACGACCCGATCAGCACACCGCCGGCGGCCGCCGATGGTGAACTGGTCGACCTGGTTACCGCCGAACTCGGGCCCGACTGGCCGCGATTGGTGGCGCCGGTGTTCGACGCCAAGAAGGCCGTCGTGTTCGACGACCGCTGGGCCAGCGCCCGTGAAGACCTGGTCAAGCTGTGGCTGGCCGACGACGACGAGATCGACGCGGACTGGACGCGGTTCTCGGAACGGTTCGAGGGCGCCGGCCACGTGGTGGCGACCCAGGCCACCTGGTGGCAAGGCAGGTCGCTGGCCGCCAGCCGGCAGATCCACGCTGCGCTGTACGGCCGGATCGCCGGCGGCGCGGAAAATCCCGACAAAGGCCGTTACAGCGACGAGGTCGCGGTGGTCACCGGCGCCTCGAAGGGCTCGATCGCCTCCTCTGTGGTGGGGCGGCTGCTCGACGGCGGTGCCACCGTCATCGCGACGACCTCCAAGCTCGACGACGAGCGGCTGGCCTTCTATCGCACCCTCTACCGTGACCACGCTCGCTACGGCGCGGCGTTGTGGGTGGTGGCGGCGAACATGGCGTCCTACTCCGACATCGACGCGCTGGTCGAATGGATCGGCAGCGAGCAGACCGAAAGCCTTGGGCCGCAGTCGATTCACATCAAAGACGCGCTGACACCCACACTGCTGTTCCCGTTCGCGGCGCCACGGGTCGCCGGTGACCTGTCAGAGGCCGGGTCGCGCGCAGAGATGGAGATGAAGGTACTGCTATGGGCCGTGCAGCGGCTCATCGGTGGCCTGTCGAAGATCGGCGCCGAGCGCGACATCGCGTCGCGGCTGCACGTGGTGCTGCCCGGCTCGCCCAACCGGGGCATGTTCGGCGGCGACGGCGCCTACGGCGAAGCCAAGTCGGCGCTCGACGCCGTCGTCACCCGGTGGAACGCAGAGTCGTCGTGGGCGCAGCGGGTCAGCCTCGCGCACGCACTGATTGGCTGGACCCGCGGCACCGGGCTGATGGGGCACAACGACGCCATCGTCGGGGCGGTCGAAGATGCCGGTGTGACAACGTATTCCACCGATGAGATGGCTGCGATGCTGCTGCAACTCTGCGAGGTGGAGTCGAAGGCGGCCGCCGCCAACGCACCGATCAAGGCTGACCTGACCGGCGGACTGGCTGACGCCGACTTGGACATGACCGAACTGGCCGCCAAAGCCCGCGAACAGGCGGCTTCGGAAAACGAGGCCGCAACTTCCGACGCAGAAGCTGACAACAATATTGCCGCGTTGCCGTCCCCGCCGCGCGGCTACCCGCCGGCGCCACCTCCGCAGTGGGACGACCTCGACGTCGACCCGGCCGATCTGGTGGTGATTGTCGGCGGCGCCGAACTCGGCCCGTACGGCTCGTCGCGCACCCGGTTCGAAATGGAGGTCGAGAACGAGCTGTCGGCCGCCGGCGTGCTTGAGCTGGCCTGGACCACCGGGCTGATCCGCTGGGAAGACGATCCCCAACCAGGTTGGTACGACACCGAATCCGGCGAGCTGGTCGACGAATCCGAACTCGTCGAGCGCTACCACGACATCGTGGTGCAACGCATCGGCATCCGCGAGTTCGTCGACGACGGCGCCATCGACCCCGATCACGCGTCACCGCTGCTGGTGTCGGTGTTCTTGGACAAGGACTTCAGCTTCGTCGTGTCGAGCGAGGCCGACGCGCGCGCATTCGTCCAATTCGACCCCGAGCACACCATCGTGCGGCCGGTGCCCGACTCCAGCGACTGGCAAGTCACGCGCAAGGCGGGCACCGAGATTCGGGTGCCCCGCAAGACCAAGCTGTCGCGAACGGTGGGCGGGCAGGTTCCCACCGGCTTCGACCCGACGGTGTGGGGCATCAGCCACGACATGGCGACGTCCATCGACCGGCTCGCGGTGTGGAACGTCGTGGCGACCGTCGACGCGTTCCTATCCGCCGGGTTCAGCCCAGCTGAAGTGATGCGCTACGTGCACCCAAGCCTGGTGGCCAACACCATGGGCACCGGGATGGGCGGCGGCACGTCGATGCAGACGATGTATCACGGCAACCTGCTCGGCCGGAACAAGCCCAACGACATCTTCCAGGAAGTTCTGCCGAATATCGTTGCCGCGCATGTGGTGCAGTCCTATATCGGCAGCTATGGCGCGATGATCCATCCAGTTGCGGCGTGCGCGACGGCCGCGGTGTCGGTGGAAGAGGGCGTCGACAAGATCAGGCTGGGCAAGGCCGAGCTGGTGGTCGCCGGTGGCATAGACGACCTGACGCTGGAGGGCATCATCGGCTTCGGTGACATGGCGGCGACCGCCGACACCGGCATGATGCGCGGTAGGGGGATCAGCGACTCGAAGTTCTCCCGGCCCAACGACCGGCGCCGGCTCGGCTTCGTCGAAGCTCAGGGCGGCGGTACCGTCCTGCTGGCCCGTGGTGATTTGGCGGTCAAGATGGGGCTGCCGGTGCTGGCGGTGGTGGCTTACGCGCAGTCCTTCGCCGACGGTGTGCACACCTCGATTCCGGCGCCCGGACTCGGTGCGCTGGGCGCGGGCCGCGGCGGCAAGGATTCCGTGCTGGCGCGGTCGCTGGCCAAGCTGGGCGTCGGCGCCGACGACATCGCGGTGATCTCCAAGCACGACACCTCGACACTGGCCAACGATCCCAACGAGACCGAGCTGCATGAGCGGCTCGCCGACTCGCTGGGCCGCTCCGACGGCGCGCCGTTGTTCATCGTGTCGCAGAAGAGCCTGACCGGGCACGCCAAGGGTGGCGCGGCGGTCTTCCAGATGATGGGGATGTGCCAGATGCTGCGCGACGGGGTCGTTCCGCCCAACCGCAGTTTGGACTGCGTCGACGAGGATTTGGCGTCGTCCGGGCATTTCGTCTGGGTGCGCGACACGCTGCGGCTGGGCGGAAAATTCCCGCTCAAAGCCGGGTTGGTGACCAGTCTCGGGTTCGGCCACGTGTCGGGGCTGATCGCGCTGGTGCATCCGCAGGCTTTCGTGGCGGCGCTCAAACCGCAGGAACGCAATGAGTATCAGCGGCGTGCCGATGCGCGGCTGGTGGCCGGTCAGCGTCGGCTGGCCTCGGCTATTGCCGGAGGCAGGCCGATGTACGAGCGGCCGGCCAACCGTCGCTTCGACCACGAGGCGCCGGAAAAGTCCCAGGAAGCGCGCATGGTGGTCGACCCGGCGGCTC
>JAFAQO010000213.1 GCA_019246375.1 Mycobacterium sp.
TGGACGTCACGCTGGATCGATTCGGGTCCGCTGCCGGCGACCCCGCCTGGGTGGTGAAAGACGACCTGCTGGCCGCCGGTAAGGGCGTCGTGGTGACCCCGGACCGCGACACCGCGCGAGCCCATGCGGCCAGCCTGCTCGACGCCGGCCATCCAGTGCTTGTGGAGTCTTATCTTGACGGCCCCGAAGTGTCACTGTTCTGCGTCGTCGACGGCCAGACCGTGGTCCCGATGCTGGCCGCGCAGGACTTCAAGCGTGTAGGTGATGGCGACACCGGACCCAACACCGGTGGTATGGGCGCCTACGCGCCGTTGCCGTGGCTACCCGCCGACACCTGCCGCGATGTGGTCAGCCAGATCGTGGAACCCGTTGCCGCAGAGTTAGTTCAGCGTGACTGCCCGTTCTCCGGGCTGCTCTACGCCGGGCTCGCGCTCACGTCGAGCGGCCCGGCGGTGATCGAATTCAACTGCCGTTTTGGTGATCCGGAGACGCAATCAGTTCTGGCCCTGCTGGACTCACCGCTCGGCCAGCTGCTGTACGCAGCAGCCACCGGCGAATTGGCGAACGTCGATCCACTGCGCTGGCGCGACGGTGCGGCGGTGACGGTCGTGTTGGCGGCTGAACATTATCCAAGTCGGCCGCGGCTTGGAGACGTCATCGTCGGGGCGGAGGCTGACGGTGTTTTGCACGCTGGAACGACTCGGCGCGACGACGGCGCGATCGTGTCCTCCGGCGGTCGCGTGCTGTCGGTGGTGGGTACCGGCGCTGACCTGTCCGCAGCCCGCACCGCCGCCTACCACATTTTGGGGTCGATTCGGTTGCCGGGTGGCTTCTTTCGCAGCGACATCGCACTGGCCGCTGCGGAGGGGAAAGTCAGCGTCTAGGCACGCTCGACGGTGCGGATGTGTTCGCGGCGCAGACCCAGCCCCATTGTCCGGCCTAGTAACCGTTTGACGGGCGCGGCGCGGCTCAGCAGCCGAAAGATCCACAGCGGCGGCTCTGTCTTGCTCATTCGGGCGAGATTCGCCGTCTGTGCGCCCTGTAGCCACTGTGCAATTCTGGTCGGGGTCTGCCTGCGCTTCTGGACCGCGCGGAGGTCACGGCCTTTCACATGTCCGTTCCGCAGCGGTTCGGCAAGTGAGTTGGCGGCGGCCACTGCGTCGGCGATGGCGTAGTTGACCCCGATCCCGCCGACCGGGGACATTGCGTGCGCAGCGTCCCCGATGCACAACAAGCCAGGTAGCCACCATTGCCGCAACCGGTTGGCACGCACCGACAGCAGCTTGACCTGCTCCCAGTCGGTGAGTGAGTTGAGGCTGGTGGCGAGAAACGGGGCGGCCGAGCAAACACTGGACCGGAATGCCGAAAGCCCTCTGGCTTTGACCCGTTCAAAGCCGGCCTTATCGATGACCGTCCCGCACTGCCAGTACTCACCACGGTTGATCGCGATGACGATCTGGCCATCGCCGAGGTATCCGAGACTTTCGGGAGCAGACTCGTAGTCACGCGGAAGGCGGAACCACAACACGTCGATAGGCATCGAAAACTCTTTGAGCGGCAAGTCGGACTGTTCTCGGACGACCGACCATCGCCCGTCGCAGGCGACCGTCACATCGGCGCTGATCTCGACTAGATCACCCGCGCGCTGCGCCGTGACACCTGTGACCCGATCGCCCTGCCGCCGAAGGCCGGTTACTTCCGTATTCATCTCGAGCCGGAAGGAAGGATAACGGCCCGCCCTGTCCGCCAGGAAGTTCAGGAAGTCCCACTGCGGCATGAAGACGACGTACTTGCAGACGGTTGGTAGGTGGCGGAAATCAATGAGATCAAACGTCTGGCCTCTGAATCCAATGCCCAGCTGTTCCATGGTCTGATGTGGCACCTGCTGCAGGAACTCCTCCAGGAGTCCGAGCTCATGCATCAGCTCGGTGGTCGACGGATGGACCGTATCGCCACGGAAGTCGCGCAAAAAATCGCCATGCTTCTCCACAAGGAGGGTTTGCACACCCGACCGCGCAAGCAAGTAGGCGAGCACCATTCCGGCCGGGCCGCCGCCGACTACGAGGCACGTGGTCGTCCACCTATGCATTGCGCACCTTGTCGGCACGGCGCAGCGCCGAAATCCAGCTCTTCACGGCACGGGCGTCGACACTGTTCAGCGTGCCGACCGGCACGCCCAGATATCGTTCGATCGCTTCCATGTGCGCTCCATGCGTTTTCACTATCTTCTTGACAGTTGGTTCGACAGGTGATCGCCGAGTTGCGCCAAGCAGCAGCTGGGCCATCGCGTCCTGAAGCGCTTGGATGACGGCGACGATGATCGCTCCGGCCTGATCGGGGTAAGCGGTGACAAAAAGACCCTCGTCGACACCCTGCCGGACAATCGTGCTCAGCAGCGGCGCCAATCGTTTCGCGGACTCGCGATCCACCAACAGCCGAAAGGTGACGTTATCGGGCGCGTACCAGACCGGCAGCATCGCCACGAAGAGGTCCTGCCGCTTCGATTTCCAACGAATGACCTCGCCGAAGAACAGCTGCAGTTTCTGCGGAGCCCCGATCGTGGGTTCCTCGACGATCGGCGCAAGGGCCCGCTCAGAGTCGCTGACCAGCCGTTCGGTGAGGGCTTCGAGCACTGCCGGCTTGGCATCGAAGTAGTGGTAGAAGGCACCTTTGGAGATCTGCAGGTCGTCGAGAATGTCTTGAATCGTCAGGTGCTCATAGCCCTTGGACATGAGCAGCCGCTGCGCGGCATCCAGAATCGCATCACGACGTGCAGCGTGTTCGGCAAGGTTGACCGTCCGAGCCACCGTACCTCCATAATTAGACCGACGGTCGGTTTATTATCTATTGTGATTGCCACGGTCCAACTAGTCAAGGTGGACGCACGAGTAGCTATCCAGCTACTAAAAACCTGCGGCTTGGCCGTCCCGGCGCGGGTCGCTCACCGCAAGATACCCGTCATCGAGTCGCCAGATCGCCTGGCAGCTCCCGAACTGGTCGTAGTCATCCACGGCGACCAATTGGTGGCCGCGCCGGTGCAGTTCGTCCAGTGTTGAATGCGGGAAACCGTTTTCGCAGCAGACTTGAAGGCCCTGCAGCCATTGGAACCTCGGGCCGTCGCAAGCCGCCTGCGGGTTTTGGTCATGGTCGGCAATGCGCACCACCACTTGCACATGACCCTGTGGCTGCATCAAGCCGCCCATCACGCCAAAGCTCATCACCGGTGCACCAGCTTTGGTCACGAATCCCGGGATGATCGTTTGGTAGGGACGCTTACTCGGCCCGACCCGGTTCGGATGACCAGGCATTGCAGTAAAACCCGCACCACGGTTGTGCAGCGATATCCCGGTGCCCGGCACTACCACACCTGAGCCGAACCCCGTGTAATTCGACTGGATCATCGACACCATCAATCCCGAGGCGTCGGCAGCCGTGAGATACACCGTTCCACCCTTGGGAGTACCGGCGGCCGCCGGCTTCGCGCGCTTGAGATCGATCAATGTCGCGCGTTGCTGCAGATATTCCTTGTCCAGGAGGTGTTGTGGGCGTAGCGGCATGTGGTCGATGTCGGCAAGATAAGCCTGCGCGTCGGCGAAAGCCAGCTTCACCGCTTCGATCTGCAGATGCACACTGTCAGCGGAATCCACTGCAAGCGAGGCCATGTCGAACTGCTCGACGATGCCCAGGGCGATCAAGGCGACAATCCCCTGGCCGTTGGGCGGAATCTCATGGACGGTGTATTCGCGGTAGGCGCCGCTGATGGTGCCGACCCAGTCGGCTTGATGAGCTGCAAGGTCGCTGACACGCATCACGCCGCCGTTGGCCGACGCATGCGCCTCGAGCTTTGCCGCCAATTCCCCGCGATAGAACGCCCCGCCGTTGGTTGCGGCGATCTGCTCGAGCGTCGTGGCGTGGCCGGGGAAGGTTACGAGCTCACCGGCTTTCGGCGCCCGGCCGCCGGGCATGAACGCCTCGGCGAATCCCGGCTGCGACTTGAACAATGGCACCTGTTTCGCCCATTGCGCCGCGACCGTCGGCGAGACTAGAAAACCGTTGCGCGCATACGCTATTGCAGGTTCAAACAGTTGCTTCAACGGCAACTTTCCATACCTGGCATGCAGCTCAACCCAGGCCGACACCGCACCCGGCACCGTGACCGAATTCCAGCCGAGCATCGGAACCGCGTTGCCGGCGAAATACTCCGGCGTCCAGGCCGCAGGAGATCGGCCTGACGCGTTCAGCCCGTGCAGTTGCTGTCCATCCCAGACGATGGCGAAGGCGTCGGAGCCGATGCCGTTGGACACCGGCTCCACCACTGTAAGGGTGATGGCGGTGGCAACGGCCGCGTCGACCGCGCTGCCGCCATCGGCGAGCATCCGCAGACCGGCTTGGGCGGCAAGCGGCTGCGACGTGCACACAACGTTGCGCGCCAGAACCGGCTTTCGCGGCCAGGCGTAGGGAAAGTCCCAGTCAAAGGGCACGGTCACGGTCGGCTCGGCCCGAACCTGACAGCCACCGCGCGGCGGTCCACTGATCCTTTCGCCGTGTGTGGCAGCTCGCTCGTCACCTGGATATCAGCGGGCACCTCAAAGGCAGCAAGCCGCTCCCGACAGAACTCGACGAGTTCGCCGGGACTCGGCGGGTCAGACGGACCTGGCACCACAACTGCGGCAACCGTCTCGCCGTAAAGCGGATGTGGTACGCCGAATACCGCTGCTTCCAACACCTTCGGGTGACAGGCCAACGCGTTTTCAACCCGCTCCGGTGATATCTTCTCCCCGCCCCGGTTGATGAGCTCCTTGATGCGGCCACGTAGCGTCAGATCTCCCGCCGCCGACAGCGACCCCAGATCACCGGTGTGCAGCCATCCGTCTGTGAAACTCCGCGTGGTTGCCGACCGATCGCCGAGATAGCCGCGTACCACCGTGTGGCCCCGCAGCTGCACCTCTCCGACCGCATCTGGCGGGCCCGGTCGACCGTCGTCCCCGACAATACGGATCTGCGCTCCCGACGATCGGCCGACGAGGCCGGATATCGGCACGTCCTGATTTTCCGTCGTGCTCGTCACCTGATGTGTCGCCTCGGTCATCCCATAGGCACTGAAAACTGATGCTGCGAACTCGGTGCGCAACGCCTGCGCTGTCTCTGCGCTGAGCGGCGCACTGCAGCTGCGGATGAACCGCAGTGTGGCTCCCTCGCGTGCGGGTTTGTCGATTGTGCTGCGTTCCAGCAGAATTCGGTGAATCGTTGGGACGGCGGTGAACCAGGTCGCTCGAACGGCGCCGACGTCGTCCCAGAACGTGTGCGCGGAGAACCGCCCGCGAGCGGGAAGCAACACCGTTCCGCAGGATGCCAGGGTCGACAGCAGCGTGGCAATCAACCCGTGGCCGTGGAAAAGTGGCATCACCGCGACTGTCGCATCATCAGGGCCGAGCCCGTAGGTAGCGATGACGCCGCGGACCGAACGCGCGATGTTGTCGTGGGTCCAAGGCACCATCTTGGGCGAACCGGTGGTACCGCCGGTGAACATGATCATGGCGTCGTCGGGCCGCAATCCGTCGGGGGTCGCAGTCGCCGACGAGGGCGCCGCGGTCGCGTCAACTTCGATGCGGACGCCGTCGTTTCGGCTGCAAGTCACCGAGATCGGCCAGCTCGGAAAAGTTGGCTCTGTTGTCACGCCAGGCCCGGTGCCGTCGATCAAGGCAACCTTCACTCCGGCTGCCGCGATCCTGATGCCCTGGTCGACGACGGGAAGCGCGGGGTCCACCGGAACCACAACAAGTCCCGCGCGCGACGACGCAAGCAGCCCGATGACGAACTCGGCGTTGCTGTGAGCGCGCAGCGCTGCCCGATCGCCGGGTTGCAGGCCGGCTGCCGCGAGCTGTCGGGCTAAGTCGTCGACCAGTCGGACCAGCTCACCGTAGGTGATCGGCACGCGATCGGCGCTGACTACCAGCGCCGGCGCGTCCGGGCGGCGGCTTGCCGCCGCCTGCAGCAGGTCGGCAACGGGTGGGCTCGAATCCCCAGCAGCGGGCATCATCAATCACACGCTAGTCGCAGTGCATAGCAGCTCCGTTTTGGAAGTCGGTAAGCAAGTGGACAACAGTGGAGGCATGACCACGCAATCGACGCGCCGCGAGCTGACCGATGGCTTCCACTTGGTTGTGGATGCACTCAAGCTCAACAGGGTCGATACGATTTACGGGCTCGTCGGAATCCCGATCACGGACTTGGCCCGCGTCGCGCAGGCATCGGGAATCCGCTACATCGGTTTTCGGCACGAGACCTCGGCCGGTAACGCCGCGGCCGCTGCGGGATTTCTCACCCGGAGGCCAGGCATCTGCTTGACGGTGTCGGCGCCCGGCTTCCTCAACGGTTTGGTCGCGTTGGCCAACGCCACCACGAATTGCTTTCCGATGATCCAGATCGCCGGCTCCAGTGAGCGGCCGCTGGTGGACATGCAGCGCGGCGACTACGAGGAACTCGACCAGCTGAACGCGGCCCGGCCATTCGCCAAGGCGGCGTACCGGATTGCCCGGGTGCAGGACATCGGACTTGGTGTCGCCCGCGCCATTCGCAGCGCGGTGTCCGGCCGGCCAGGCGGTGTGTACCTCGACATCCCGGGCGCTGTGCTGGCAGAGGCGATCGATGCTGCTGTCGCCGCCGAGAGCATCTGGCGGGTCGTCGACCCCGCTCCGCGGCAATATCCGGCGCCCGAGGCAGTTGAACGTGCTATGGGATTACTCGAGCACGCGCAGCGGCCGCTGATCGTGCTCGGCAAGGGCGCAGCATATGCGCAGTCCGACAGCACAATTCGGCAGTTTATCGAGACTACCGGGATCCCGTTTCTGCCGATGTCGATGGCGAAGGGTTTACTGGCGGACTCCCACCCGCAGTCCGTCACCGCCGCACGTTCACTTGCCCTGGCCCGCGCGGATGTGGTCATGCTGATCGGGGCCCGGCTGAATTGGCTGCTGGGCCACGGGGAATCGCCGCCATGGTCTGCCGGTACGAAATTCGTCCAGGTGGACATCGCGGCGTACGAGTTCGACAGCAATAAGCCGATTGCGGCGCCGCTGGCCGGCGACATCGGTTCGGTGATGTCGGCGTTGCTCGACCGCGTGCAGGAACATCCGATCGTCGTGCCGGCGGCGTGGGTGAGTGAGCTCGCCGAGCGCAGGGCCCAGAACAATGCCAAATTGAGCAAGCGCCTGGCCGATGAGCCGCATCCGATGCGGTTCTACAACGCCCTGCGCGCCGTGCGCGACGTGTTGCACGAGCACCCGGACGTTTACGTGGTCAACGAGGGCGCCAACGCACTGGACACGGCCCGCAACGTGATCGACATGCAGGTGCCGAGACACCGGCTCGACAGCGGAACATGGGGCGTGATGGGCATCGGCATGGGCTATGCCATCGCTGCGGCGGTCGAGACGGGACGTTCAGTTGTCGCGATAGAGGGCGACAGCGCGTTTGGCTTTAGCGGCATGGAATTCGAGACGATATGCCGCTACCGGCTACCGATCACCGTCGTCATTCTCAACAACGGCGGCGTATATCGCGGCGACGAGATCGCCGCCGGTTCGGGAGTCGCAGGCAAGGACCCGGCACCCACCGTCCTCAACGCCCAGGCACACCACGAGCTGATCGCAGAAGCCTTCGGCGGCAAGGGCTATCACGTCACCACTGCGACGGAGCTGCAGTCTGCACTGACCGACGCGCTGGCATCGAATGGGCCGGCGATTATCGACTGCGAACTCGACCCCGGGGCGGGAGTCGAGAGCGGACACCTGACCAGCCTCAACCCGAAGAGCGCAGCTACGCCCTCCGCCTGAACGAGTAGTCACGGTCAGCGCAGCGGCAAGCCGGTAATAGCCCTGGCCATGACCAGCCGCTGGATTTCGCTGGTGCCCTCGAAGATCGTGAAGATCTTGGCGTCTCGATGCATGCGCTCCACCGGATACTCACGGGTGTACCCGTTGCCACCGAGGATCTGAATCGCTTCATCGGTGACGTAGACAGCGGTTTCGCTGGCCACCAGTTTCGCCATCGATCCTTCGGCGGCAACAAACGGCTGGTTGTTGCGGGCCATCCACCCCGCACGCCACACCAGCAGCCGCGACGCGTCAATCCTGGACTTCATGTCCGCCAGCTTGAACCCGATGGCCTGAAAATCACCGATCTTGCGGCCGAACTGCTCACGCTGCTGCGCGTACTCCAAGGCATACTCGTAGGCCGCGCGGGCCACTCCCAGGGCCATCGCGCCCACGGTGGGCCGGGTGCGTTCGAATGTCGCCATTGCCGCCTGGCCCGCGGCGCTTTTCCCCTCGCGGACACGTGCGATCCGTTCGTCGAACTTTTCCTTGCCGCCCACCAGCAATCGGCCGGGAATCCGGACGTCGTCCAAGACCACCTCGGCGGTATGGGAGGCGCGGATGCCGTGCTTGCGAAACTTCTGCCCTTGGGAAAACCCGGGCGTGTCCGGCGGAATGATGAACGTCGCCTGACCGCGCGTGCCCAGGTCGGGATGCACCGAGGCGACGACGATATGCACATTGGCGATACCGCCGTTGGTGGCCCAAGTTTTGGTGCCGTTGAGGACCCACTCGTCGGTCGCTTCGTTGTAACGCGCCCGGGTCAGGATCGCGCCCACATCTGACCCCGCGGCTGGTTCCGACGAGCAGAACGACGCCAGCTTCGGATCGTCAACGGTGCCGAACATCTGCGGCAGCCACTCGCCGAGCTGTTCTCGGGTGCCGGTGGCGGCCAGCGATGCCGCGGCCAATCCTGTTCCCAGTATCGACAACGCGATTCCCGCGTCGCCCCAGAACATCTCCTCGAACACCGTCAGCAGGCCCAGGCCGGTCGGTTCTGCGGCCTGCTGCGCGAACAAGTCGATGGAGTAGAGGCCCACTTTGGCCGCCTCCTGGATGATCGGCCACGGCGTCTCTTCGCGTTCATCCCACTCTGCGGCGGCCGGCCGGACCACGTCGGCGGCGAATTCGTGCACCCAGTCCCGAACTTGCTTGACGTCATCGGAAAGCTCGAGTGAAAACGACATGGCCATAATCCTTTCGGGCGTCGGGCAGTACGCCCGCCGTCCACCTTTAGTGAACAGTCGTACACCATACAGACGTAACGATAGTCCCAGCTAGCCGGATCTCCTAAGCCGCCAACAGTGGTGCCATCCAGGTCAGCTCAGCGGGCAGCTGCGCGCTCCAGAAGGATCCATCGTGCCCGCCGGGCGAGAAGCCGCCCGCAGGCGGATTGGGCAGCTGAGCTACGAACTGACGTGTCGCGGCGTAGAAGGGATCGCTGTCACCGCAGTCCACCCGGATCGGGATGGACGCCAGTGCAGGCATACCGAACACCGAATTGGCCGACCAGTCGTCGGGGCCGTCGAAGGCGCCGGGCGCTGCCGCTCCGGGGGACAGCCACAACGCGGGGCTCACTGCGCAGATCGCCGCGCTGCGGGCTGGTCCGAGCCGACCGCCAAGCAGCAAGGCGCCATAGCCGCCCATCGACCAGCCCAAGAACGCCACCCGCGAAGTGTCCAGGCCCTGGCCGTTGAGCAGCGGGATCAGCTCGTTCAGTACCATAGCGCCCGAGTCTTCGCCGGAAGTTCTTTTATGCCAATAGCTTCCACCGCCGTCGACGGCGACGACCGCGACCGGCGGCAGACCCGCGTTGACGGCCTGGGCCAGGCCTTGCTCGACACCACCGGCCATCACGGTGGCCGCGTCACTGCCCTTGCCGTGCAGTGCGATCACGGGCCGCAACGATTTCACCTGGCCTGGCGGACGGGCGATGGCCCAGTTGGTCGCGACCCCACCGCGCGCCGCTGACACGAAAGAGCCGGTCGTCATCGTGGGCGCCGCAGCGGGCACGGGGGCCGGCTCCAGTGGTGCCGGTGGGGCCAACGGAACACCGGTGGCTGCTGTGGAAGCCGGTGCGGCCAACGAGGGCCGGGGTTGCAGAAGCGTGTCCAGCGCACAGACGCTGACGGCTCCGACGGCCGCGCTGGCGCCGAGGCGCAACACGGCGCGACGAGTCAGGTCCGGCATGGAAGGACATCGTATAGCGCCGCTCCTCGCCCCCTCGCCGCTGCGCGGCTGGGGGTACCCCCACATCGCTTCGTCTTCTGCATCGTCGCTGGCGGACTTCAATGGCGCCGCTCCTCCTCATCGCTTCGCTCTGCATCGTCACTGGCGCGATGCCACCGGGCGGCCGTTTGTCCGAAAGGGCAGTACGGTCTCTGGCTGACTGGCAGCATGATGCTGTGACCGCGGCAGTTACTCCCAAGGGAGAACGGCGACGGTACGCGCTGGTCAGCGCCGCCGCCGAGCTGCTGTCCGAGAGCGGATTCGAAGCCGTGCGCCACCGCGCCGTCGCCCGCCGTGCGGGCCTGCCGCTGGCCTCGACCACGTACTATTTCTCCTCTCTGGACGATCTGATCGCCAGCGCGGTCGAACATATCGGCATGCTCGAGGTTGCGCAGTTGCGGGCCAGAGTCGAAGCCCTCCCCCGGCGCCGTCGCGGGCCGGAGGCCACCGCCGAGGTTCTGGTCGATCTGCTCGTCTGCGAGGAATCCGGTCGGCCCCTCACCGAGCACTTGATCTCCCGCTACGAGCGCTACATCGCCTGTGCACGTCAGCCCGCGTTGCGTGAAATTCAGCGGCGGAGCATTCGACAGCGAGCCGACGCCATCGCCGAAGCCATCGAGCGATCGGGTCGCTCCGTGCGTATCGAATGGGTCTCTCATCTGATCTGTGCGGTCGACGGCGCGGTGATTTGCGCATTGGTCGGCGACGAGCCGAACCCGCGTGCTGCCGTGCGAGCGACACTGATCGAAATCATCGATGTGCTGGCGCCGCACGAACATCAATCGCTACACATCTGAGTGGATGCCGCGTCAACCGTAAGCTGTGTCGTTGTGAGCATCCCAAATGTGCTTGCCAGCCGGTATGCCAGCGCCGAGATGGTGGCGATCTGGTCACCGGAGGCCAAAGTCGTCGAAGAGCGGCGGCTGTGGCTGGCGGTGCTGCGCGCGCAGATTGAACTGGGTACTCAAGGCGCCCCTGTACCGTCCACTGTTCTCGCCGACTACGAACGGGTGCTCGGCGATGTCGATCTGGATTCGATCGCGGCGCGCGAGCGGGTGCTGCGCCACGACGTCAAGGCCCGCATCGAAGAATTCAACGCGCTGGCCGGTCACGAGCATGTTCACAAGGGCATGACCAGCCGCGACCTGACCGAAAACGTCGAGCAACTGCAGATCCGCCGCTCGCTGGAATTGGTGTTCTCCCACGGGGTGGCGGTCGCGGCGCGGCTCGCCGAGCGCGCGGTGTCCTACCGCGACCTGGTGATGGCCGGACGCAGCCACAACGTCGCAGCACAGGCCACCACCCTGGGCAAACGGTTCGCTTCCGCCGCGCAGGAGACGCTGATCGCGTTGACCAGGCTGCGTGAGTTGATCGACCGTTATCCGCTGCGCGGTATCAAGGGCCCGATGGGCACCGCGCAGGACATGCTCGACGTGCTCGGCGGTGACGCGGCCAAGCTGGCCGAACTCGAACGCCGCGTTGCCGAATCCTTGGGTTTCACAATGGTTTTAGCCAGCGTCGGGCAGGTGTATCCGCGTTCGCTGGACCACGATGTCGTCTCCGCGCTGGTGCAGTTGGGCGCGGCGCCGTCGTCGCTGGCGCACACGATCCGGCTGATGGCCGGGCACGAGCTGGTCACCGAAGGTTTCGCGCCGGGCCAGGTCGGCTCCTCGGCGATGCCGCACAAAATGAACACCCGTAGTTGTGAGCGGGTCAACGGGCTGCAGGTGGTGCTGCGCGGTTACGCCTCGATGGCAGCAGAACTCGCCGGCGCTCAGTGGAATGAAGGTGACGTGTTCTGCTCAGTGGTGCGCCGCGTGGCGCTGCCCGACAGCTTCTTTGCCGTCGACGGCCAGATCGAGACGTTTTTGACCGTGCTCGACGAATTCGGCGCCTATCCGGCGGTGATCCAGCGCGAGCTGGACCGCTACCTGCCGTTCCTGGCCACCACCAAGGTGTTGATCGCCGCAGTGCGCGCCGGTATGGGTCGTGAAGCCGCCCACCATGTGATTCGCGAACACGCGGTCGCGACGGCACTGGCGATGCGCGAACGAGGCGCCGAACCCGACCTGCTGGACCGGTTGGCCGCCGATGCGCGCTTGCCGCTGGACCGAGCGGCGCTGGACGCTGCGTTGGCCGACAAACAGGCGTTCACCGGTGCCGCCGGCGACCAGGTCGACGAGGTGGTCGCGGCGGTCGATGCGCTGGTAGGCCGCTACCCCGACGCGGTCAAGTACACCCCGGGTGCGATCCTGTGACTCTCGCCGATGCGCTCTCTGGGATCGACTTCACCGATCTGGACAACTTCGCCAGCGGGTTTCCGCACGAGCTGTTCGCGGTCCACCGCCGAGTTGCACCGGTGTACTGGCATGAGCCGACCGATAACACTCCTGACGGAGAGGGCTTCTGGTCCGTCGCCACGTACGCGGAAACGCTTGCGGTGCTGAAGGATCCGGCGATGTACTCGTCGGTCACCGGCGGTGGTCGACCTTTCGGCGGCACGCTGTTGCAGGACCTGGCCATCGCCGGCCAGGTGCTGAACATGATGGACGACCCGCGGCATTCGCAGATCCGGCGACTCGTCAGCTCTGGGCTGACGCCGCGGATGATCCGGCTTGTCGAAGACGATCTGCGGGCTCGGGCGCGCCGGCTGCTTGATGCGGTGGTGCCGGGCGAACCGTTCGACTTCCTGGTGGACATTGCCGCCGAAGTGCCGATGCAGATGATCTGCATCCTGCTGGGTGTGCCGGAATCCGAACGACATTGGCTGTTCGAGGCCATCGAGCCGCAGTTCGACTTCGGCGGCTCGCGCAAAGCGTCGCTTTCGCAGTTGTCGGTCGAGGAGGCCGGGTCGCGAATGTACGCCTACGGCCAGCAGTTGATCGCGGCGAAGCGTGCCGAGCCCACCGACGATATGTTGTCGGTCGTCGCGAACGCGACGCTCGACGACCCTAAAGACGGGGATGCTGCGCCGGCCCTGTCGGATCTCGAGCTGTACCTGTTTTTCAGTCTGCTGTTCAGCGCCGGCGCCGAGACGACGCGCAACGCGGTCGCCGGTGGCCTGTTGGCCCTGGCCGAACATCCGGAGCAAGTGCCAACGCTGCGTCAGGATCTCGACATGCTGCCGACGGCGGTCGAGGCGATAGTCCGGTGGACGTCGCCGTCGCCGTCCAAGCGCCGCACTGCCACCCGCGACGTCACGCTCGGCGAACAGTCGATCCAGGCGGGACAGAAAGTACAGGTCTGGGAGGGCTCGGCCAACCGTGATGCCAGCGTCTTCGACCGCGCCGATGAATTCGACATTGCTCGAAAACCCAACCCGCACCTAGGCTTTGGCCAGGGTGTGCACTACTGCCTGGGCGCCAATCTGGCCCGGCTGGAAATTCGTGTGCTATTTGAGGAACTGCTGTCGCGTTTCCACACTGTGCGGGTCGTTGCGCCCGTCGAATGGGCCCGCAGCAACCGTCACACCGGCATACGGCATCTTGTTGTGGAACTTCACGGCGCCTCGTGAAGGCCCGACTTGCTGATATCAACCTTTCACCAGACGTGTTCTCGGCGGTGATGGCGACCGGGATCCTGTCGATTGCGGCACGTAACCATCACTATTCCCGCATCAGCGAAACGCTGGGCGTCATAGCGTCGCTCGGTCTGCTGATTCTGGTTGTTCTCGTAGCCGTTACCGCCGCAATCAAGCGCCAGGTCGTGACGTGGAATTTGACCGATCCCGACGTCACGCTGCGATTGTTCGCCTTCGTTGCTGCCTGCGCGGTGCTTGACAGCCGGGTGGCGTCGCATCCAGTGGTGGCTCGAATACTCGGCGCGACAGCGCTGTTGTCCTGGCTGGTGCTGATCGGATTGACCGCGCGGAACATGTCAGCTTGCCGGTGGACGGTGCTGCGTGATCATGCCCACGGCGCGTGGGAGCTGGCCGGCGTGGGCACCTCCGGTTTGGCGATCGTGATGACTCAGGTGACCTATTACACCGGTCACCGCTGGTGGTTGGTGGTCGCCGTCCCGGTCTGGGTGACGGCGATCGGTATCTATTTCCTGATGACCTGGCTGATCCTGTGGCGCGCGATCGCCGAGCGACAAGACCGGGACGGATTCGAGCCCGATACCTGGATCTTGATGGGCGCCCTGGCGATCGCGACATTGGCCGGCGACTACATTCACCAACTTCGTCCCGATGGACTCACCGATACGGTGCGAACCGTTACCGTGGTTACCTGGATAGCGGCCACGCTGTGGATACCGCCGCTGAACTACTTCGGGCTGCACGCATCAGCCAGCGACCCGAAGCGCTGCAAGCCGGCGGGGCGTGGTGGACGCTGGTATTCCCGCTGGGCATGTACTCGGTGGCCACTAATGCCATGGCCGCCGAACTTCATCGGCGGCCGATGCAGACGGTTTCATTGGTGTTTTTCTGGAACGCATTGGCGGCTTGGCTGATTGTGGTTGGTGCCGGGCTCCTGGCTTTCAGGCGCGCCGTCCAGCGTTAGCTCGGCGAGCGCGTCGACCGTGCGCTACTGCGTCAACTGTGCGTTCATGGCGTCGAGAGCGAACGTGGGGCGGGAGAAACGCCGAATCTCATTCTCAGCCGCACAGTGGAAGGCGTCAGCGCACGCTCGAGGCCCTTGGCGCACAGCCGAGCTTGGCACTTATGCGCAGCTGACAAACGACAGCGCCGATCACGCTCATCTCATCGGATCCTGATACCCGCCGCCCGCAGTTCGAGAGCGGCAAGCCCACGGATGGTGACCGGATCTTCGCGCCGCCAGGCGCCGACCGGATCTGCGTTGACGGCGGCCAGCCTGCGTAGCGGCCGGTTAGCCAACGCACGCAGCGCCAGTAGCTGTTCGCCGGCCGGTGTGGCGGCGAGAGCGCTCACCGTCCACTTACGGAGAAAGAACCGTAGCCGCAGGAACAGCCACGGCATCACGACCGCCAGGATCGGTGGCGCCGCAACAGCCAGCGCCAGCAGCACCGCCAGCCAGCTGGCGGTGGTATCCAGGCTGTGCCCGGCACCGGCGATGTCGCGGGCGGCGTCGCTTGCCTCAGTCAGCGGCTTGCTGACCGCGCCTCCCACCAACGGGATATGTTGGGCGTTGCGACCCGCCGACTGCAGGTGTTGACCGACGCCGTTTGCGCCGTGCTGGACGTCTCGGCCGGCTTCGGCGATGGTCGAGACCGCGTGGTGCACCGCGATGGCCACGAGTACCCAAACAAAAGTCCACATGGCGACGAACGCATCGCTGAGGAGTTGGGCCAGCAGTCGGCCGGGTCTGGTGGCGTAGGGCAAAAACCGCACTGTCATGGTCCTGATCCCAGCACAGGGTTCATTTGCAGGTGGGTGTGTCGGCGCCGGTTAGGCTGACGCGATGCGTCCCGTTCTATCCGACTACCGGCATCTGGCCAGCGGCAAGGTCCGCGAGCTGTACCGCATTGACGACAAGCACCTGCTGTTCGTCGCCACCGACCGGATCTCGGCGTTCGACTATGTCCTCGACAGCACCATCCCGGACAAGGGTCGCATCCTCACCGCGATGAGCGTGTTCTTCTTCAACTTCGTCCGTATGCCCAACCACCTGGCCGGGCCACCTGATGACCCGCGCATCCCCGACGAGGTGCTCGGCCGCGCATTGGTGGTGCGAGAGCTGGAGATGGTTCCGGTGGAGTGCGTAGCCCGCGGCTACCTGACCGGCTCGGGATTACTGGATTACCAGCGGACCGGCAGAGTCTGCGGGATCCGGTTGCCTCCCGGAATGGTGGAAGCAAGCAGATTTCCTACGCCGCTGTTCACGCCGGCGACCAAGGCCGAACTCGGCCAGCATGACGAGAACATTACGTTTCCGCAGGTGATCGAGATGGTGGGAGCTGTGCGCGCCAACCAACTGCGCGACCGCACGCTGCAGGCCTATGTCCAGGCCGCCGACCATGCGCTGACGAAGGGAATCATCATCGCTGACACCAAGTTCGAGTTCGGTATCGACGCTCACGGCAACCTCGTGCTGGCCGACGAGGTCTTCACGCCTGATTCGTCGCGGTACTGGCCTGCCGAAGGCTATCGCGAAGGCATGGTACAGGCCAGTTTCGACAAACAGTTCGTCCGGAACTGGCTCACCAGCCCACAGTCCGGTTGGGACCGTGCAGGTTCTGAGCCACCGCCTCCGCTGCCGGACGACATCATCGATGCAACACGTGCACGCTACATCGATGCCTACGAACGGATTTCAGGTTTGCATTTCGGCGACTGGATTGGTCGAAGCGCATGAGCAGTGCAGTACCACCTGTCGCCAAGCGGGTAGAGAGCCGGCGAGAGTTCCACGGCGACGTTGTCGTCGACCCATATGAATGGCTACGGAACAAGGCCGATCCCGAGGTCATCGCCTATCTCGAGGCGGAAAACGCTTACGCCGACCAGGCGACCGCCCAGCTGGAGCCGTTGCGGCAGCAGATTTTCGACGAGATCAAGGCGCGCACCAAGGAAACTGATCTTTCGGTGCCGATTCGCCGCGACGCCTGGTGGTACTACGGCCGTAGCTTCGAAGGCAAGCAGTACGGCGTCCACTGCCGCTGTCCTGTCCGAGATCCAGGCGACTGGACGCCGCCGTTCTTCGACGAGGACACCGAGATCCCTGGTGAGCAGGTGCTGCTGGACGAGAACGTCGAGGCCGACGGGCATGACTTCTTCGCCTTAGGCGCCGCCAGTGTCAGTCCCGACGGCAATATCCTGGCCTTCTCTGTCGATCTCGTCGGCGACGAACGATATACGCTGCGGTTCAAGGACCTACGTACCGGTAAGCAATATCCTGACGAGCTCGTCGGTATCGGCGCGGGGGTGACTTGGGCGACCGACAGCCGCACGGTTTACTACGTCACCCTCGACGAGGCATGGCGACCTGATACGGTGTGGCGGCATCGGCTTGCCTCGGGACTGCCGGCGGAGAAGGTTTACCACGAAGCCGACGAACGGTTTTGGCTGGCGGTGGGACGTACCCGCAGCGACGCCTATGTGCTGATTGCGTCCGGTTCGGCAATCACTTCCGAGATCCGTTATGCGGACGCGGCCGATCCGCATGCCGAGTTCATCACCGTGCTGCCACGCCGGGACGGCGTCGAGTATTCGGTGGAGCACGCGGTCATCGGTGACCAGGATCGATTCTTGATCCTGCACAACGCCGGTGCGGTGAACTTCACGCTGGTCGAGGCACCGGTCGCCGATCCGGGCGCGCAACGCACCCTGATTCCGCACCGCGACGATATCAGGCTTGACGGGGTAGACGCCTTTGCGGGCCATTTGGTGGTCAGCTGCCGCCGAGAGGCGCTACCGCGGATTCAGCTGTGGCCCATCAACGACGGCGGCGTTTATGGCCGGGCTGAGGAGATCTCGTTCGACTCCGAGCTGATGTCGGCTGGTCTGGGCGCCAACCCGAACTGGGACTCACCCAAACTGCGGATCGGCGCGGTTTCGTTCATCACCCCGATGCGGATTTACGACCTGGACCTGGTCACTGGCGAGCGCACGCTACTGCGCGAGCAACCGGTGCTCGGCGGCTACCGGCGCGCGGACTACGTCGAGCGGCGTGATTGGGCGTACGCATCCGATGGAACTCGAATCCCGATCTCGATCGTGCACCGCGATGGCATCGAATTTCCTGCTCCAACAATGCTTTACGGCTACGGTGCTTACGAAATCTGTGAAGATCCACGGTTCAGCATTGCCCGGCTGTCATTACTGGACCGCGGAATGGTGTTCGCCGTCGCCCATGTCCGCGGGGGCGGTGAGCTCGGTCGGCTGTGGTACGAGCACGGCAAGCTGCTGCACAAGAAGAACACCTTCACCGACTTCGTCGCAGTCGCACAGCACTTGGTGGACTCCAGGCTGACCAGTCCGGAGAAGCTGGTGGCGACGGGCGGCAGTGCGGGCGGGCTGCTGGTGGGTGCCGTCGCCAATCTGGCTCCCGACCTGTTCGCAGGAATCCTGGCCCGGGTGCCGTTCGTCGACCCGTTGACCACGATCCTGGATCCGTCGCTGCCGTTGACTGTCACCGAGTGGGAGGAATGGGGCAATCCGTTGCGTGACAGCGACGTCTACTTCTACATGAAGTCCTATTCGCCGTACGAAAATGTCGCCGCCACCGACTATCCCGCGATTCTGGTGATGACCTCGCTGCACGATACCAGGGTGTACTACGTCGAGCCGGCGAAATGGGTTGCGGCATTGCGCCACAGCAAAACCGATGGCAATCCCTTGCTGCTGAAGACAGAGATGAGCGCCGGGCATGGTGGAATCAGCGGCCGTTATGAGCAATGGAAAGAGGTTGCCTTCCAATATGCGTGGCTGCTAGCTGTTGCTGATGGCGACCGCTACGGCGGCGGCCAAGTAGACGATCTCCTCAGCGGTGCGCAGGGATAGGCGCGTCGTCATCGACTTGGGGGGATTGGGCATCCGCGAGGCGTAGATGTTGGCCGGGAACATCGCCAGCATCAGCAGCAGAAGGCAAACGGCCGCGGCGAATCGAGTGGCGGGAAGCAACAGGCCCCCGGCGCCGAGTAGCTCCAGCACTCCGGTGATGGTGACCAGCAGTCCCGGCGCCGGCAGTGCCGGCGGCACAATCGCAATCAGGTCGCGCCGCAGCCGCGGCACGAAATGGGCTACTCCGGTCAGCACAAACATCGCGGCCAGGCCTACGGCGACCGCCTTGGTCCAGCTGCCGACCCAGTCGACACCAAGCCAGCCGATGATCCGGGCTGCGACAGTGCCCACCAGCAGGGTGATCAACGGGGCCATCGTTCAGTCCCCAATCTAGACATTGACAAGATGTAAGCGAAAAGCATAGAGGGGCATTTAGTCGCTGTCAAGATCGTCGGCTAAGATGTGCGTGTGACCCGTCCCACGCACATCTTAGCCGACGATCTTGACAGCGACTAAATGC
>JAFAQO010000582.1 GCA_019246375.1 Mycobacterium sp.
GACAGCATGACCGCGGCGATTGTGGCGTAGGTCAACGACTTCAGGAAGCCCTGTGGAAACACCAGCATGCTGGCCGCTGACACGGCGATCAGCACCGCCGAGAACGTCACGGTGCGCCCAGCGGTCATCATGGTGCGACGAACCGCCACTTCGCTGTCGTAGCCCTCGGCGATCTCCTCACGGAACCGGCTCACCACAAACAATCCGTAGTCGACGGCGATACCGAGGCCGATCATGGTCACCACTGGTTGGGCGAAGAAGTGCACCGGCCCGAAGATCGCGATGAACCGCATGATGCCCAGGGCGCCGGCGATGGCCAGACCGCCGACAATCGCCGGCAGGCAGGCCGCGATCACCCCGCCGAAGACCAGGAACAGCACCACCGCCACCAGCGGCAGGGCCAGAACCTCCATCCGGCGCTGGTCGGTTTCGATGGTTCCGGTCAAGCCGGCGGCGACCGGCTGAAGGCCGGCGAGCTCGACCCTGCCGCCGTCCAGCTTCTGCAGGGCCGGCGCGACCGTTTTGTAGTTGGTGAGAATGCTGTCGTCGTCGTCGCCCTTGAGCGGGATGGACACAAAGGTGTGCTTCTTGTCCTCGGTCGCCATGCCCTTAACGACCGGGTCGGTGGAATTCGGTGCCGCGAGGTAACCGACCCAGCCGAGCACCTGGTCGGGGTGATCGGTCTTGAGTTTGTTGAGCTGGTTCTTGATCAGGGCGGACCAGGCGGGGTCGTCGACGGTTTTGCCCTGCGGCGCGGTGAACGTCGCCACGACGTGGCTGGTGCGGTCGCGGCCGTAGGTTTGATCGCCGAGTACCGACGCCTTGACCGACTGGCTGCCGTCGTCGTAGAACCCGCTCTGCGTGACGTGTTTGCCGAGGCTCAGCCCAAAGATGCCGCCGCCGAGGCAGAGAGCCACCATGACCCCGATTACGATGAACCGGTAGCGGTACACAATTCGACCCCACCAGGCGAACACGTAATCTCCTTACTGGATCTGTAGTGACCCGCGCGTTGATTTCCCAGTGTCACACACGCGAGGTCAGTAGCGACGACAGCGGCCGGAACGGCTGCAGCCACGCGCCCTGCTCAGGCAGCGAATCCAAGCCGATTCGCGGCAGCGGCTCCCGGAAAACACCCTCGATGTCCTCCAGGTCGATGAAGTCCAAGGTATCTGACGCTAGTGCCCAACTAGCATGTTCGCGAAACCCGAGCACTTGGACCGGGACTCCGGTGCGCGCGATTTCCTCCAGCGGTTGCCGGAAAGCCTGGCCGTCGGCCGAGGCCACTACCAGCGCCGCAAGTCCCTCGCTGCACCGTCGACCGATGTGGTGCAGCATGTCGCCGTCGACGTCGCTGTTGTCGTCGATCTTCGGCTTGGCGAAGACCGCGAAACCCACATTGCGCAACGCGTCCACCCACGGCCGCACCACGTCGGCGTTGCCCGGCGCGATGTTGGTGAACACCGTCGCTTCAGGTTCGGCCGAGACGTCCTGCCGACCGGTTGCCAGCTCAGCGCTGCGGGCCAGCAGCCAGCGGCCCAACGCGTCGAAGCGGGGCCGTTCCAGGGCGGTGGGGCGGCGGCCCAAGATGGAGCCGAGGCCCATGTCGAGGTTTGGAGCGTCCCACACCAACAGCACCCGTCGAGCCGGCGACGCGAACGTGGCCATCCCGAGGCCCTCCTGGTCGCTGGACGACGCCGACGTTGTCGGGGCCGGTTCGGGTGTTTCGGTGGTCGCTGCTTCCGTCACGCTCACGGTCAGCACCTCTCCCAGAGCAACTCGGTGACCGCGCTGCCGGCATGCCGGGCCTTCGTCTCGTACTTGGTCATCGGGCGGGTGACCGAGATCACCGGTCGGCTCCCGGAATCGATGCGGCTGAGTCTGGGCTCGGCGTCGCCGGTCGCAGCGATGTGCTCGGCGTATCCGGGATGGTCGGTCGCGGCGTGCAGGACACCACCGGGCCGCAGCCGGTCAGCGATGAGGGCAACCGTGGCGGGCTGCAGCAGGCGCCGCTTGTGATGGCGCGCCTTCGGCCACGGATCGGGAAAAAAGACCCGAAGCCCGGTGAGCGAGCCGGGCGTGAGCAGGTGCTCCAAGACGTCGACGGCGTCGCCGCGGATGAGCCGGATATTGCGGACGTTCTCCCGTTCCATAGCGCAGAGCAGCTGCGCCAGCCCGCGGCGATATACCTCCACCGCGATCACGTCGATATCCGGCTCGTTCTGTGCCATTGCCAACGTGGAAGTTCCTGCGCCACAGCCGATCTCCAGGACAACCGGCGCGTCACGTCCGAACCATGCAGAGGTGTCTAACGGTTGGCCGGTGGGCATCGGTTCGGTGCCGCCGGTGCGGCGGGCGTCCCACCCGTATACGGGCCACAACCGCTCCCAGGTGCGCTGCTGGGCGCTTGAGAGGGCCGAACGTCGGGACCGGAAACTGGTGACCCGCGGATACCCTTCGACATCGCGCTGTGCAGGCTCGTCCGCATTGGACAAGTCCGGCGATGTGGCCGATGCTGCCCCGCACTGCGCATGCATCCGTCCATGGTGGCCCATGAACCCATGATGTAGCCGCCCTGTGGTGCAGATTGATACCCAACAGTTGTCATCTGCTGGTAACAGGTGGCTCGCGTCGCGGCGGCGCAGATGTCACCATTCCGTAAGTCCGAGCAATCAGGAGCCGTGCAATTAGTTCCGGTCGTGTCACCGGGGGTTGGGGATTCAAGCAGGCGGGACATGAGCGGACAAGGGCACCAGATTTTCGCTGATGCGCTGGGGCGATTCGCCGTCGAGGCCGGCGAGCCGCGGCTCACGGAGATCGCCGAGCGCGTCGCCGCGCCGCTGCGAGTGGCCGTGCGCGGCCGTCACGGGGTGGGCCGCAGCACCGTCGCACAGGCGCTCGCCAGTACGGGACTTGCGGTGACGGCACCACTGGCGACCGCCGAGGTCGACGTCTACGTCATTGCAGAGGTGGTCAAGCCCGAGGACCGCGATGCGATCGCGGCAGCGCGCAATCCGATGTTGACGGTGCTCAATAAGGCCGATCTGACCGGGGTCGCGGCCGGTGGGCCGATCGCGGCGGCGCGTAGCGCCTGCGCACGTTTCTCTCAGCTCACCGGCGCGCCGACCGAACCATTGGTCGGGCTGCTGGCCGTCGCTGCACTCAAGGAACTGCTCGACGACACCTTGTGGGCGGCGTTGCGGCTGCTCGCAACCCGGCCCGCCGACATGCGTTCCCCGGACGGCTTTCTGGCCGGCACGCATCCGGTGCCCAGCGCGGTTCGGCTGCGTGTGCTGGAGACGCTCGACCTGTTCGGGATCACGCTGGCGGTTGCCGCGATACGGCGAGCAACTCCCACAGCCGCGATCGGTGATCTGCTGCGCCACGTCAGCGGTGTCGACGTCGTCGTGGCAAAAATCGCTGCTCTCGGGGCCGAGGCACGTTACCGGCGGATCCTGGACGCCGTCGCCGAACTGGACACGCTGGCCGTCACCGCTGGCCGAATCGGCGACTTCCTGTCCGCCGATGACACGGTGATCGCCCGGATGGCGGCCGCCGTGGACGTCATCGAGGCGACCGGTGTGAAAATCGACCCGCGCGACGACTCGGCCGCTCATCTGCGGCGTGCGATGAAATGGCAGCGCTACAGCCGCGGGCCGGCGGCCGCCCTGCACCGCGCCTGCGGCGCCGACATCGCCAGAGGGTCGCTTCGGCTCTGGTCGCATGGCGGAGGATCACCGTGATCCCCGCCGGCGACGATGCAGAGCGAAGCGATGAGGAGGAGCGGCGCTGATGATCCCCGCCGGCGACGATGCAGAGCGAAGCGATGAGGAGGAGCGGCACTCATGATCCCCGCCGACGATCCGGTCGCCGAGGCG
>JAFAQO010000663.1 GCA_019246375.1 Mycobacterium sp.
CCGACCCAGCCGGGCATTGAGCGCAGGCTCAGCGCGGCGATCCAGCGTCGGTGGGATACGGTTTGCGTCGTGAGCATGTTGGAGATCCACCTCTATGTTCTGGGCATCCCGCTGCTGCTGGTGCTGGTGCTGGTAGCGCTGATCTGGTCCCGCAAGGGACCTCATCCCGCGACCTACAAGTTGTCCGAGCCGTGGACGTATCCACCGATCCTGTGGGCCGCGACCGATGAGGATGTCGGTGGTGGCCATCACGGTCATGGGACAGCCGAATTCAGCGTGGGAGGTGGCGCCAGTGGCAAGTGGTGAGGTCGCAACGATCGAGCCTTCGGAACTGCCGAACGGCTGGGTGGTCACTGCCAGCGGACGCATCTCCGGAGTCACCGAGCCCGGCGAAGTCTCGGTACACTATCCGTTCCCGACCAAGGACCTCGTCCGCCTCGACGACGCGCTGATCGACGGGTCGCGGGCCTCCGGGGCGCGGTTCGCCGTCTACATCGGCGATTTGGGAAGCGACACCGCCGCTCGGGCCCGTGAAATCCTTGCCCATGTGCCGACAGCCGACAACGCCGTGCTGCTCGCGGTCTCGCCCGACCAGCACGCTATCGAGGTGGTGTACGGCTCACAGGTCCGCGGTCGCGGCGCGGAGTCGGCCGCACCGCTCGGCGTCACGGCCGCTGCGTCGGCGTTTAACCAGGGCAACCTCATTGACGGGCTGGTCAAGGGGGTTCGCGCGCTCAGTGCGGGCATTTCTCCGCCCTAGCCTGTGTCGAACTTGCGGGCTTTCAGCGCGCGCTCGACTCCTGCTCGCCCCTCGATAACCAGCCGGTGCAGCGCAGGAGGGATTTCCGGCGCGCTCAGGAACCGGTCGGCGGCGGCAATGCCGTCGTCGCTGATATCCCAGCCGGGATACAGGCCGATGACGACTGTTTGCGCCACCTCGCTGGATCGTCGCTCCCATACCCCGGGTATCGCCGCGAAGTAGCGCGCGGTAAATGGCTTGAGCAGGTCGTGCTGTCCCGGCGCGACGACGCCGGCGATGATCGACCGTGCAGTGATGTTGGGCAGGGTGTCGTCTTCGGTCACCGCGGTCCAGGCCTCTTCCTTGACCGGCAACTGGGGCCGCGCCGCCGCGGCTTGTGCGCCATAACGCTTTCCGGCAGCCGTCGGGTCGCGCTGCACCTCGGCGTCGATGACCGGGGTCTCCGGCCCGTCGGCATCGATGACGCCGGCGGTGGCCAGCGCCGTCACGATCCGCCAGCGCAGATCGGTGTCGACGACCAGCCCGGACAGGCCCTGCTGAGCTGGTTCGGCGTCCAATAACGCCGACAGCACCTCGGTGTGGCGGGCGGACAGCACCGACGAGCACACCGCGTTGACGAACGCGAGCTGATGATCCGATCCCGGGTCGGCGCCGCGGGCCAGCTCCAGCAGCCGGTCGGCGAATGCCGGCCAACCCTCGGAGTGCGCCCAGCCCGGCTCGGCGTAGGAATTCAGCGCAGTCTGCGCCTGCAGGAGCAGCCGCTGAGCCACCCCAATCTCGGTTTCGGCCTGGACGCCGCGTGACACCAGTGACACGAAGTCGCGAGCCTTGAGCTCGGCCTCCCGAGTCATCTCCCAGGCCGCCGACCACACCAGCGTGCGCGGCAGCGGCTCGGCGATGTCGGCGATCCGTTGCAGCGCGGTGTCGAGCGACTCCGGGTCCAGTCGCAGCGAGCAGTAGGTCAGGTCGTCGTCGTTGACGAGGACCAAGCTGCCGCGCGAAACGCCGACGAGCCCAGCAATTTCGGTACTCGAGCCGACGACGTCGAGTTCTTCGCGATGCGTCCGTACCAGCTTGCCGGTGCCTCCAATGTCCTGGTCGTCGTAAATCCCAACCGCCAGCCGGTGCACCCGTGTCTCACCGGCGCCCGGCGCCGCGCCGCTCTGCTGGATCGCGAACCGGGTGAACCTGCCGTCGGCGTCGACGTCGAAGTCGGCCCGCAGCGTGTTCAGGCCGCTCGTCTTGAGCCACTGCTGTCCCCAGTCCGACAGATCGCGACCCGACGCCTTCTCCAACGCCGCCAGCAGATCGTCGAACGTCGCGTTGCCGAATGCATAGGCCTGGAAATAGTCGCGCAGTCCGGCCAGGAAGTGCTCCAGCCCGACATAGGCCACTAGCTGCTTGAGCACGCTGGCGCCTTTGGCGTACGTAATGCCGTCGAAGTTCACCTCGACCGCGGCCAGGTCGGGGATGTCGGCCGCCACCGGATGCGTCGACGGCAGCTGATCTTGACGGTACGCCCACGACTTTTCGGCGTTGGCGAAGGTGGTCCAGGCCTGGGTGAACTCGGTGGCCTCGGATTGGCACAACACGGACGCGAACGTGGCGAACGACTCGTTGAGCCACAGGTCGTCCCACCACCGCATGGTGACCAGGTCGCCGAACCACATGTGCGCCATCTCGTGCAGCACCGTCTCGGCGCGTCGCTCGTAGGAGGCCTTGGTGACCTTGCTGCGGAAGACGTAGTCCTCCAGGAAAGTGACCGCGCCCGCGTTCTCCATCGCGCCGGCGTTGAACTCCGGGACGAACAACTGATCGTACTTGCCGAACGCATATGGCACGCCGAAGTGCTTGTGGTAGAAGCTAAATCCCTGCTTGGTCTGGGTGAACAGCCGCTCGGCGTCCATGAACTCGGCCAGTGTGGCCCGGCAGTAGATGCCCAATGGGATCTGGCCGTGCTCATCGATGTAGGTGTCGTCCCAGCGCGCGTACGGTCCGGCGATCAGCGCCACCAGGTAGGTGCTCATCCGGGGCGTGGTGGCGAATGTGTGTACGCCGTTTCCAGCGCTGGCGACGACACCGTTGGAGACGACCTGCCAGTCCGGGGGCGCGGTGACCGACAGGTCGAAGGTGGCCTTGAGGTCGGGTTGATCGAAGCAGGCGAACATCCGCTTGGCATCAGCGGTTTCAAACTGCGAATACAGGTAGACCCCACCGTCGACCGGATCGACGAACCGATGCAGGCCCTCGCCGGTATTGGAATAGCGGCAGTCCGCATCGACCACCACGACGTTGTGGTCGGCCAGTCCGGTCAGCGCAATGCCGGTCGCCTCGTCGTAGCCCGAGATGTCGATGTCGATGCCGTTGAGAGTCGCGCTGTGCACGGTTTCGGCAGCGATGTCGATGACGGTGTCTGCGCCGGCCAGCGCGTCGAACTCCACCGTCGTGGTGGACCGGAAGGTGCGTTCGCTGGGCCGGCCATCGCCGTCAGTGAGATCCAAGATGATGCGGTAGCTGTCGACGGTGAGGAGCGCGGCGCGTTCAACAGCCTGTTCACGGGTGAGGTTGGGAAGGACCACGCGTCTAACTTAAGCCCGGCGACGATGCAGGCCGCGCAGTGGCCTGAGGAGGAGCCGGGCAATCGGGCACAGCCCGGCGACGATGCAGGCCGCGCAGTGGCCTGAGGAGCAGCGGGCCGGTGGGTCCAGGGGGCTGAATCGACCCGCCGCTCCGGAGACTCTGCGGTTATGCGTGCGGTTCATGCGTTCAGCGCGCTGAGGGCGTCGGCGGGGAACAGGGGTACCGCGGCTAGGGTTGTGCTTTGACGGCTTACCACCGTCGACGAGAGGACCCCGCATGCCTGAAAAGTCAGTTGCCGATTTCTGGTTTGACCCGCTGTGTCCGTGGTGTTGGATCACCTCACGCTGGATCCTTGAGGTCGAGAAAGTCCGCGACATCGAGGCTAATTTCCATGTGATGAGCCTGGCGGTGCTCAACGAGGGACGCGAACTACCCGAGAAATACCGCGAAAACATGAAAAGAGCATGGGGCCCGGTTCGGGTCGCGGTTGCCGCCGAGCAGGCCCACGGTGCCGAGGTCTTGGCGCCGCTGTACACCGCAATGGGCACCCGCATTCACAACGAAGGCAACAAAGACCTCGAAGAGGTCATTAAGCAGTCGCTCGCCGAGGCCGGGCTGCCAGCCGAGTTGGCCAAGGCCGCTGACAGCGACGCATACGATGAGGCGCTGCGAAAGAGCCATCACGCCGGGATGGACGCGGTCGGCGAAGACGTGGGTACCCCGACCATCCACGTCAACGGGGTGGCGTTTTTCGGGCCGGTGCTGTCGAAGATTCCGCGCGGTGAGGAAGCCGGCAAGCTCTGGGACGCCTCGGTGACCTTCGCGTCCTATCCGCATTTCTGGGAACTCAAGCGGACCCGCACCGAGCCGCCGCAATTCGACTAAGCGCCTGCTTTGCTTCCCGCGACGCCGTGCGCGTCGGTAAGTTCACACTCGTCCATATTCGGCGGGAAGGATCACCATGATGCGCGTCTACCTGGGTTCTGACCACGCCGGCTTCGATCTCAAGAATCACATCATCGAGCACCTGGAGGACGCGGGACACGACCCGGTCGACTGCGGCGCCTTGAGTTATCAAGCCGACGACGATTACCCCGGATATTGCATCGCCGCCGCTTTGCGCACGGTGGCCGACCCTGGAAGCTTGGGCATTGTGCTGGGTGGATCCGGCAACGGTGAGCAGATCGCCGCGAACAAGGTTCCAGGCGCCCGGTGCGCGCTGGCGTGGAGTGTCGAGACCGCGGCGCTGGCCCGCGAGCACAACAATGCGCAGCTGATCGGTATCGGCGCCCGGATGCACACAGTGCCCGAGGCACTGGCCATCGTCGACGCATTTCTCACCACGGCGTGGTCGAAAGGTGAACGGCACCAACGACGTATCGACATCCTTGACGAGTACGAACGCACGCACCAGGCGCCGACGGTGCCCGGTGTTGGCGCCGGCGGATAGCCACTCATGCCCGAAGGGCACACCTTGCACCGATTGGCCCGGTTGCACCAGCGGCGGTTCGCCGGCGCACCGGTGTCGGTATCCAGCCCGCAGGGCCGGTTTACCGAATCTGCCGCAGCCGTTGACGGGCGGGTACTGCGGCGTGCGACTGCCTGGGGGAAACACCTTTTCCACCACTACGCCGATGGCCGCACGGTGCACGTGCATCTCGGTCTGTACGGCACCTTCAGCGAATGGATGCGTCCGCCCGACATGGCAATGCCGACTCCCGTCGGTCAGGTGCGCATGCGCATGGTCGGAGCGGTATACGGCACCGACCTACGCGGGCCGACTGTGTGCGAAGTGATCGACGAGGCCCAAATCGCCGAAGTCGTTTCCCGGCTCGGACCCGACCCACTGCGTCGCGACGCCGACCCAACATGGGCCAAGACGCGAATCAGCAAGTCTCGTCGGCCAATTGGCACGCTACTGACGGATCAGACCGTTATCGCCGGCGTCGGCAACGTCTACCGTAGCGAGTTGTTGTTCCGACACGGTATCGACCCGTACCGTCCGGGCCGGGCGATCGGCGAGGCGGAATTCGATGCCGCATGGACCGACCTGGTGGCGCTGATGAAGGTCGGCCTGAGGCGGGGCAAGATTATCGCGGTACGCCCTGAACATGACCACGGTCCACCGTCCTACTTGCCCGGACGGCCACGCACCTATGTGTACCGCCGGGCCGGCGAGCCGTGCCGGGTGTGCGCCGCGACGATCCGAACAGCGGAACTCGAGGGTCGAAATATCTTCTGGTGTAAGCAGTGTCAGCGGTAACAGCGCTTGCCGCGAAAGCAGGCTCCGAACAGACTGGGGCGGTTTGCAGGAAACTGCCAGTAGTCTCTGCGGATTCCGTTCATGTCGCAGTGGTATGGCGCCCAGGTCTGTTGTGTATACATGCCGCATGAGACCATACATACTCTCTTTTGCAACGACTTTCGCGATGATTGCCGGCTTGGGCTTGGCAGGTTTGGGCGCCGCAATCGATGCTCATGCCCAACTAGCGCCGTTCCGGATTACTACTGATGTCCGGGCAGGTTCTATGGCCCTTCCTGGGGCCCGAACAGGGGGTGGCCGCTGATCTGCGAGCCCCCGCAGCAGTCGTTGACCCAACTGGCTGAGGGCCTGTCTGTGCTAGGCGCCGACCGCGCCGAACAGCGGGAGCGTGTCGAGGACTTCCTGATTCTGCGAGTTCTGCACCCATACCTACCCTGACGAGTTAATGCGGATGTGGACTGACTACCGGGCAAAAGGAGACAGCGATGACTGAGACGGGCATGGTCGACTTCAGTGATGTGAGGTGGGGCTCGGTGGAGTGGACGAACCTATGTACGCTGTACCTGCGGGCATACGAAAGCCGTTCGCGTGCGCCGATTCTGGGCGACACGGCGGCCGCGGAGGCGGTAGACCGCATTGAATACGACTGGGCCCGCATGCGCCGCGCCACGCGGCCGAGGTCCAACCAGTACATGGTCACCATGCGCGCCAAACAGCTTGACGACTGGAGCGCCGGCTTCCTGCGCCGCTATCCGAACGCGGTCGTGCTGCACCTGGGGTGCGGCATGGACACCCGCGCGTTCCGGCTGCATCCACCGGAAACCGTGCAGTGGTTCGACGTCGATCAGCCGAACGTAATCGCGTTGCGGCGCAAGCTCTACGACGACCGCGACGGCTACCGGATGATCGGCTCGTCGGTGACCGATGAGGTGTGGCTGGAAGAGATAGTCACCGATCGTCCGGTGCTGATGGTCGCAGAGGGACTCGTCATGTATCTCACCGAATCCGAAGTGCGTAGGCTGCTGCAGAGCCTCACGGATCGTTTCGGCAGTGGCGAGCTCGTCTTCGACACCGTGTCGCCGACGGGGCCACGGCTGTCCAAGGTGCTCACCAAGGGCATCACCAAGTGGGGCATCCGTGACGCCCGCGAAATCGAGCAATGGAACCCGCGGCTGCGCTTCCTCGAGCAGTCCTCCGTAGGCGCACTCTACGAACGCATACCCTCGGCGCCGGTGCGGCTGCTGTGGCGGCTGATCTACGCCACACCGCTCCGCAATTACGACGTTCTCAACCGCTTCGCGTTCTGAGTTACGCGGCAAATAGTGTGCTTCACGGCCAGCGGCGCGCTGCTTTGAGTCGAATGGCGTTCCGCCATAGTGCATATCACGGTACATCGTGATGTCTACCGCGACGACCCTGCGCCGTGCGTACGCCCAGGACAGTGGACGTCGCCAAATTGAAGGCACGGCAGACCTTTTCAGTAAAGCTGCCCACTTATTTGACGCACAGCTTCGCTCAATCTGGCGCACAGGCTCTGCTGGTACGAAAGTCGCATGAAGAATTTTGCCCGATTCACTGCGGCGACAGCCGTCATGGCTGCCGGTCTCGGGTTGATTGGTGCAGGCGCGGCGACCGAAGCTCAGGCCCAGCCGGGACCCTTCCCGGAGTGGCGCCCGGGCGATTTCCGGGATCCCGGGTGGGGCCCCAACTGGAACTGGAACGGTTGCCACGCTAACTGCCGCCCACCTGCGCCTAACGCCCATCCCGGACCCGGCTGGGCGGCTGGCTACGGTCGGCCAGGCCAACCTGGCCCTGGCCCTCAGCCCGGGCGACACGGCCCAGGGGGACCGGGTGGACCTGCGCGACATGGCCCATGGGGACGGGGTGAACCCCGCGGCGGAGCCGGCCGACATGGCCCCAGTGGACCGGGTGGACCCGGTGGCGGAGCTGGCCCTGGGCCGGGCGGACCGGGTCCTCGACGCTGACCAGTACGTGGCGATCAGTCGGGCAGCGGCTGACGGGAACGGAATCCGTCGTCCTCCCAGATGAGTAATTGCGCGCAGACGGACCGGGGTGATACGGCATTCGCGCTAACGCGTCGCACCGGGAAACGTGGGCTCCGGCAAGGAAGCAGCCGCCACGCGAGTGCGCCCTCAACGGAATTAATCCGCTGGTGGCCTACGTCGGTCGGAGGGCGTCGCAATCTCGCAAGGCGTATTAGAGGCGAAAGGGGGGAGTGGGAAGGCGAAGTCGCGCGACGTCACCCGGGTGTAGGGCCGAGCCGGTTGCTGATGGCCTTCTCATAGGTCGGCGCGCATGTCGCCTTCGACAACGAACTCCAGGCGTTCACAGAACGCCAGGGCGTCGGCGAGCTTTTCGCCGAGATCGCTGGCCCTGGCGGCGCGGGCGCCGTAGAGCCGGGCAGCGGCCATAGCCGCGTCCCTGCGGGCGGTCAGCAGGCTTGAACGGCAGGAGCGCAGCGCGGCCAGCGCGCGCTCGATGTCCTCGTCGGTGCTCACGGCCGTGCCGTCAGCTCGTCGCGCTCGTCGGCTGCCGCCAGCAGGTCGTGGGCGACCTCCCGTCAGGGGGCGGCGGCCAGTTCGCGGTGCGCATAAACCTTAATCCTTGGTGTGTGAGGAGCACGCCGGTCCGGGCGGCCCCTCGGGATCCGCGAGCCTACCCGAAGCCTCGCGGATCCCGAGGGAAGGGGACGCCATACAATACCACATACCCGTAGGGGTATCATTCGCCAGATGCAGGGCGGGTTAGGCCAGCGGACCAACAATGTGGGTATACCCGTACGGGTAACATCTGGCTGCAGGGAGGAGTCAATGACTGGTCAGGAGGAGAGCATTACCGCCGTGCTCAACAGGCTGCGACGCGCCCAGGGACAACTCGGCGGGGTGATCGCCATGATCGAACAGGGCCGCGACTGCAAGGAAGTTGTCACCCAACTCGCGGCGGTGTCCCGGGCGCTCGACCGGGCCGGGTTCAAGATCATTGCATCGGGGCTTCGGGATTGCATCAGCGGTACGAGCGCCGGTGGCGCGTCGCCCCTGGCCGAGCTCGAACTGGAAAAGCTATTCCTGGCCCTAGCTTAAAAGCCCAGGCAGGCAACAGAATCGGCACCGACACCAATGATCAGCAAGAAATAGCAATGACTTTAGTACGCGCGTGAGCTGGCGCAGGCAGCTTTGCTTGCGACGACCTAGCGCCCACTCTCACATTTCTTTCGGGCTCAATAACTTTGGGGGTTACATCGCTGACCTCGTGTTGCGCCACCGGCCGAACGCTGACAACAGGTCCACAGTCCAGCAATATTGGGCTATCTGTCACGATTAGTGCCTCGCACGACTGGGCGATGGAACGACAGAACGTGGCTCGTCCTTTCGCTCGCTTGGTTATGGTGCCGGTGTCGACCATCCGTTCCCCCCTTGCCGCGGCCAA
>JAFAQO010000672.1 GCA_019246375.1 Mycobacterium sp.
CCGACCGGTTCCACTGCGCATCGGCTTGGCCGCGGGTCCGGTGGTAGCCGGGGTGGTCGGCGCCCGCCGGTTCTTCTATGACGTGTGGGGAGATGCGGTCAACGTCGCCTCACGCATGCAGTCGACCGATCACGAGGGCCGCATCCAGGTGCCGCACGACGTCTACGAACGGCTCAAACACGACTTCCTTTTCGAGGAGCGAGGTGACGTCGAAGTCAAGGGCAAGGGTGTCATGCGTACCTGGTATCTGGTTGGAACGCGCAGCGTCGAGGTCGGCAGCGTTGCGGTGGCCGACAGGTGACCACCGCTAACCCGCCAGCGGCTCCCGGTCCCACGCGCGCCCGAACACCATCGCCTCCTCGACCCGGTCGAACCGGTAGTCGACAGCATCGGCGAAATAGTTTTGCCGCACGTTCCATGGCCGCTTGGTGCCCGACTTGGGCAGCGCGTGCAGCGACCGCAGCACGTACCCGGCCTGAATGTCCCACGACGGCTTTTCGGGCATCGGCTCGCCGACGCGATGCGGATAGGCGTGCGTGTAGCCGCGAAGCTGCATGTGCGCCAAGATTTTCGCGGTCGCCCGTGCGGTCATGTCGGCCCGCAGCGTCCACGAGGCGTTGGTGTAGCCGACGCACCAGAACAGGTTGGGCACATCTTCGAGCATGTGCGCCTTGTAAACGAAGCGGTCCTGCGGCTTGATGTCGGCGCCGTCGATCGACAGCGTCACGCCGCCAAGCGCCTGCAGCTGCAGGCCGGTGGCGGTGACGATGATATCGGCGTCAAGATGCGCGCCGGATTTCAACACGATGCCGGTGGCGTCGAAATGGTCGATGTGGTCGGTCACCACCTCAGCGCGGCCCTCGCTGATCGCGACATACAGGTCGGCGTCGGGGATCAGGCACAGCCGCTGATCCCACGGGTTGTAGCGCGGCTTGAAATGGGTATCGACGTCGTAGCCGTCGGGCAGATTGCTGATCGCGATGCGACGGATCCACCACTTCATGAACCCCGGCGTCTTGCGTGCGAAGAACCAGATCGCTCCTTCCAACAGCGCCTTGAGCTGGCGGATGACCAGGTGAGCAACCCTGCGCGGCAATACTTTCCGCAGCGCGTCGGCGAACAGGCTGTATCGCGAAGCCGAGAACATATAGGTCGGTGAGCGCTGCAGCATGGTGACTTTCGCGGCCTTTTCCGTCAGCGACGGGATCAGTGACACCGCGGTCGCGCCGCTGCCAATCACCACCATCTTCTTGCCGGTGTAGTCCAGCTCCGCCGGCCAGTGCTGTGGATGCACCACCGTGCCGCGGAACTCCTCGATGCCGGGAAAGTCGGGCGTGTAGCCCTCGTCGTAGTTGTAGTAGCCAGAGCCGAAGAACACGAACCGCGCGCGGTAGGCCCTCAACGCGCCGTCCTGCTCGGCGGTCACCGTCCAGGTATCGGCCTTCGAATCCCAATCCGCCGACCGGACACAGCTATTGAACCGGATGTGGCCATCGATGCCATGCTTGCGCGCGGTCTGGACCAGGTACTCGCGGATGTGCACGCCGTCGGCGACGCCTTCTCTCCGGGTCCACGGCTGGTAGGGAAAACACAGCGTGAAAATGCTGCTGTCGGAGCGCACACCGGGGTAGCGGAACAAGTCCCAGGTGCCACCGATCACCGCGCGCCGCTCCAGGATGGTGTAGCTCAGCCCAGGGTTGCGCTCGGTGATGCGGTAGGCGGCGCCCAGGCCGGAGATGCCCGCGCCGATGATCACGACGTCAAAGTAGCCGGCGTCCTGGGCCGGGCCGGGATCGTGGGAAGTCACGGTCATCGCGAGCCTCGCTTCCGATGTGGTATGCCCATCAGATTAGGCACCATCGTCAGGACGGCTGCATCAGCACGTCGACATGCAATGGTGCGCACAGGTCGATCAGCCACAATTGGTCGGCCGGGCTGGCGAAGATGCGCGCATAAGTCGGGTCTTGGGCGAACGCCCCCATGTTCTGGGCGCACCTGTCGCCGAAGAAGACATACGCCTTGGCGTCGTTGCACTTTCGCGACATCCACACCAAGCCGTCCAAGCCGATCGCGTGCGCCGCTTCAGCCCACCGCACCGTCGTGCCGTAAGTCGAGGCTGGGCTTGTCGTGATGTCGTCGGCGCTGACTTTCAGGCGGCGCAATCCCAGGCCGTGCAGGACCCCGACGCGCAGGTCTCGTGTCACCGCAAGCCGGACGAGCACGGTGCCGGCGTACTTGTCGTACGGCAGGATGCCGCCGTCGGCCGGGATGTCGTGCAGGAGCGTCTCGGCGATGGCGGCGTCTTCGCTGTCCGCGGCGTACATGATCGGCACGACTGGGTCGCCGAAGAAGCCGAAGCGGGTCGGCGC
>JAFAQO010000673.1 GCA_019246375.1 Mycobacterium sp.
GGGTTCTGCGGTTCGCCAACCTGGAGCTGCTGGAGCAGGTTGCGCCGAGTCGTGTCAGTCGGTGGCGCCAGGTGCCCACGGTTCTCCTGGTCACATCGCTGGTGCTGCTGACGACGGCAATGGCCGGACCGACCAACAGCATCCGGGTTCCGCTCAACCGTGCAGTGGTGATGTTGGTCATTGATGTCTCGGAATCGATGGCTTCCACCGACGTCGCGCCGAGTCGGCTGGCCGCCGCGCAGGTGGCGGGTAAGCAGTTCACTGACGAGTTGACGCCGGGTATCAATCTTGGGCTGGTGGAGTTCGCAGCCACCGCCACCTTGTTGGTTTCCCCCACAACAGACCGCGGTGCCGTCAAAGCAGCGATCGACAGATTGCAGCCGGCCCCCAGAACCGCTACCGGCGAGGGACTTTTCACCGCGCTGCAGGCGATCGCCACGGTTGGCGCTGTCATGGGCGGCGGCCCCGGTCCGCCACCTGCGCGGATCGTGCTGGAGTCGGACGGTGCCGAAAACGTACCGATGAACCCTAACGACCCGCAAGGAGCTTTCACCGCGGCTAGGGCAGCGAAAGCGGAAGGTGTACAGATTTCGACGATTTCCTTCGGCACGCCTTACGGGACCGTCGTTTACAACGGCGCCACCCTTCCGGTTCCTGTCGACGACCAAACCCTGCGGCAAATCTGCGAAATCACGGGCGGCCAAGCCTTCCACGCGGACAGCCTGGACTCACTCAAGGCCGTCTACGGGACGCTGCAGCAGCAGATCGGCTTCCAAACCGTGCGTGGCGACGCCAGCGGCGGGTGGATCCTGCTTGGCGCGATCGTCATGGCCGGCGCCGTGCTGGCGGGTCTGCTTGTGAACCGCAGACTTCCCGCCTGAGGATCAGGTTGGAAGTCGACGGTTGATCAGCAACGCCAACACCGTGGCGATGGCGGCTGTGACGACGGCAAGACGCAGCCAGCCGGCACTGGCCGGTCCCGCCACGGTGCGATAACCGATCTCCTGCCTGATGGTGTCGTAGCTTCGAGTGAGTTCGCCGATGTCGGTGGCATGATATGACTGCCCGCCCGACAGTTGGGCGATACTCGTCATCTCGTCGGTCTCGACGGGAACAGACACACGTTCACCGTCCAACTCGACGAAGCCTGCCTGAGTTCCGAACGAGATCGTCGAGATGGGCACCTTCTGATCCTTGGCCAGACGCGCTGCGGTGTAGGCACCATGCGGATCGTTCGGGTCTGCCGGCTTGTTTTCGCCGCCATCGGAAAGAAGAACGATGCGGGCCGGCGGTGGAGTGCCCCCGCTGACAACGGCTGTGGCGGCGATTGCATGCAGTGCCGTGAAGATGGCCTCACCGGTCGCCGTGCTGTCGGCAAACTGGAGGTGCTGCAGGGCATCCAGGGTGGCCTGGTGCTGTACGGAGGGGGGCACCAGGAGATAAGGGGTTCCCGCGAACGCGACCAGTCCCAGGTTGATGCCTGGGGTCAGCTGACTGGCGAATTGTCCGGCTGCCTGCTCAGCAGCCTTCAAACGATCAGGCGGGACGTCGGTCGCGCGCATGGACTGCGATACGTCGATCACCAGCATGATGACTGCGCGGTTGCGCGGTATTTGCATCTCGTGGGTAGGTGTAGCCAGCGCCACGGTCAGCAGAGCCAGGCAGACGAGGGATACAGCGAGCGGTACATGCCGCCAGAACGACTGCGGCACGCTGGCCTCGGTAAACCGGCGCAGGCGTTGTCGACGTCGAGCCTGGACAACGAGATAGACCGCCAGCAGGGCCAGCGGCACCAACCCGAACAGCAACATGCCTGGGCGTTGGAACCCGGACAACGGCAATGCGCCGATTCCAGACAGCGTCATACATCTCGCCGAACCGACAGCGGAATACGCCGGGTCGTCATCGGCTCACCTCCATGTCTGAGCGCGCCGTTGAACGCCGGCGGATCTGCCGATCAGTAAAAAGCAACCCGGAATCTCCGTCAAACGCTGACTGCTATAAGGCCGACTGGCATGCCGGCGCCGTCGCCACCGCCTACCGGGACAAAGCCACATCTGTCACACCAGCACCGTCGGGCGTCCATAATGCTTGGTTTCAAAGCGAAATCGCATGCGATATCACTTCCACTCGGATCACCACCGGCGGCGGGCGCAGCCGACCAGCGCTATTCGCGCCTCAGCCGCGACGCTGGCGCTCAATGTCGTCGGCGGCTTTCGGCGCTATTCGCGCCTCAGCCGCGACTCCACAAAGCGCTCCAGCTCCTCCCACTTCCGGACCGCTTCGGCGTACGGCCCCTTCGGCCTCTCGACCGTGTCGGAGTCGAGCACATAGGCCACGAACTTGCCCAGCGCCCGGTCACTGCCGAGCGCCTTGTCGACGGTGCTGTCTTCGGAGTAGTCGCCGACATCGCGGAGCAGCTCGACGGCCAGGTCGAGCTGCTCACGGTCCACCGCGTCCGGACCGTCGGCGAAGTCGTCGGCCAGCCCGGTCAGCACGTAGACGTTGTCGTCGGTGATGTCGATCGCCAGCGAACCGTCCGTGGCGGCGGTGCGGATGTCGTCATAGGTGCTCAGGTCGGACAAGTCATGGTCGTGCTCGTCGGCCAGGTAACGCGCCAGCGCCCGCTCCGAGCTGAACACGCTGATCCGCCCGTTGCGGCCCAGGAAAACCGGACGGTCGTCGAAATAGCAGCGCAGCGTGTAGAACGTACCGGCACCGGTCATGATCCGGATCGGGTCGATGCCCACCTTCAACCAGAAGTCCTCGTCGCCGCCCAGCACCACATCGTCGTCGGCGAGCTCTTTTGTGGAGTCGGCGCCATCCGCAGCTTCGGTGTCGTCGGCGGTGCCGACCGGCTCCGCCGTCGCCTTCTCGGTGGTCACCGTCTCATCCTCGACGTCATCCTCGACGTCTGGCTCCTCTTCGAGGGGTTCGGCCAGTTCGTCGGCAGCTCGGGCCGACGCCTCGGCGTCGACGTCCGGGGTCCTGACGATGTCGTCGATCGCAGTCAGCACGTCGTCCCAGCTTCGACCGATGACCTCGGCGATCGAATGCCAGCGTTTGAGGCCGGCTTTCCCCCTGAAGTGCTCGAGTCCGCCGGCCAGCGTGCCCAACCCCGGGTTGCCGTTGAAAAACCTGGTGACCGCCGGCAGCTCGCAGACCGATCCGATCGACGACACGATGGCCAGCGTGCCGGCCAGCGCATTGACCGACTCCTCGGTCGGCTTGTCTGCGACCAGCTCTTCCACGGCGACCAGGTCGAAGTGCTTGTCCTCAGCCGGGTCCAGCTTGTGCGCGTTGACCTGAGTCGCCTCCTTCCACGCCGGATGGTCAACCAGATCGTTCTCGGTGTCGGTGCGCACGAACGCGACGAGGTCAGCAGCGGTCTCAAAGCCGAAGAGGTCATCGTCCTTGCCCAGAAACGCCTCCCACTCATCGCCGGCATCGCGCCAGCGCGGCGCCCACAGCGTGTAGCGATCACCAGCGGTCAGGCTCAGGCGGATAGGCACGAGGTCAGCAGCCATGCGGCACAGAATACGACGCCCGCCGAGGGCGCCGGACCGCGTCCACCGGTCGGCGACGCAAGCCAGGGCATAACCCGTCGCCTAGGAATCCCAGATGTCGGTGATGGCAGGGGCTTTAGCTGCGTTACCCGTCTTGGACAGCCCGTACATCTGCTCCACGGTGGACAACACGTTGTAGTGACTGATCGGTTCACCGTAGGTTCCGGTCTTCACGTGGGCGCCGTAGATAATCGTCGGGATTTGGTTGCGCGCGGTGTCGTCACCCTCGTCCCAGGTCAGGATCAGCAGGCTGTTGTTGTCCTTCGCCCAGCTGGCGTAGGAAGAAAGCTCCTGGTAGAGCCAATTGTCTGCTTGCGCGATCGAGCCGTCGTGCATGTCGTTGGCCAGGTTGGGAATGACGAACGAAACTGTGGGCAAGCTGGCGTAGTTCGACGCGTCCGGAAACATGGCGGACGGCACCGAGCAGGACCTCGGGATGTTGGTGAAGCTCACCCAGGGCACATGCTTGCGTGCATACTGCCCCGAGTTGCAGGCCTGCGATCCGACAGCGGGCAAGTCTTCGGCGAATCCCACGAAGGTGTAGCCGGCGGCGAGCAATTCCGAACCGAGGTTTGCAGCGGTGCCTGCGTTGACCGGGCAGCTGTTCTCTTTGAGCCCCAGAGTGCTGCCGGCGAACAGCGCGAAGTAGTTCGGTTCGCTGGAGTGCGTTTGGGCGAAGGATTGCGTCATCGTTGCCCCCTCGGCTGCCAGCGAGTTGATGTAGGGCGCTGACTTGTTGCCGATGACCGCAGTATGGGAGCGGTTCTCCTCCACCACGACGACGATGTGCGCCGGGGCCGGTACGACCGCCGCTGAGAAGCCAACCAGATCGGCCGCGGTAGCGAATTGCGTTGTAGCAGAAGACGCCAACACCGCGCAGGCCGCCAATGTGCTTAATAGACCGACAACTCGCAGACCCCGGTATTTGCGCCGTCTGGGCCGCCTCATGTCGGGAGTATAGGGACCGTTTGCCGCGCGGGCGGGGAGGCACGCGGCCGTGTCAGGCAAGGAAAATGCGATGTCTTGCCGCGACGTCGGCAGTAGGGTCAAGCGTCGTGGAAGTGCGCGTCGTTGACCACCCACTGGCCGCCGCCCGGCTGACCGCGCTGCGCGACGAGCGCACCGATAACGCAGCATTCCGCGCCGCACTGCGCGACCTGACAGTGATGCTCGTCTATGAAGCCACCCGCGACGCACCCAGCGAGACAGTCCACGTTCGTACACCGCTGGCTGAAACCACCGGCGTGCGGCTGGCCGCACCGCCGCTGCTGGTGCCAGTGCTCAGAGCCGGATTGGGCATGGTCGACCAGGCGCACTCGCTGATTCCGGAAGCACGGGTGGGGTTCGTCGGTGTCGTCCGCGACGAGCAAACGCACCTTCCCATCCCGTATTTGGAATCGCTGCCCGACGACCTCAGCGCTCAGCCGGTGATGGTGCTCGACCCGATGCTGGCCACCGGCGGGTCGATGACCCACACCATCGGATTGCTGCTTCGCCGCGGTGCCGCGGAGATCACCGTGGTGTGTGTCGTCGCCGCTCCCGAAGGCATTGCGGCGCTTGAGAAAACCACCCCGAATGTGCGGTTGTTCACCGCCGCCATTGATGACCGGCTCAACGAAATCGCATATATCGTGCCGGGTCTGGGCGATGCCGGGGACCGTCAGTACGGGCCCCGCTGAGCTACCAGCGCCGCGCCACTGCGACCAAGTCGTCGCGCAGCGCTGCTGCCCGCTGCCGAGCGTCCCGAAGGTCCGCGGTCACCGCACAGCCGGCCTCGATGTAGCACTTGAGCTTGGGTTCGGTGCCCGAAGGTCGCACCACCACCCGCGCCCACGTGTCGGCGTCAGCCCCGCCAAAGACCAGCGCATCGGTGCGGTGCAGCCCGCTGCGCTGCAGCAGATCCGTTGTCGTCGCGGCGAATCCGGCCAGCCGGCTCGGCGGAGCTGCCCGTAACCGCTGCATCATGTCGGCCGCCTCGTCGCCCTCGGTCACCGGGCGCGACACCGCGGCACCCGCGTGCACCCCATGCCGTCGGGCGAGCTCGTCCAGCGCGTCGAGCACCGAGCGACCCTGTGCCTTCAGCGTCGCCACCAGATCGCAGACCAGCAGCGCCGCGCTGATGCCGTCCTTGTCGCGTACCGCGGCCGGGTCGACGCAGTACCCGATCGCCTCCTCGTAGGCGTACACCAGGGTGCTTCCCGGTACGTCGGCGTCGGCGCGCGCCAGCCATTTGAAACCGGTCAGGGTCTCGACGTGGTGTGCGCCGTACTGGGCAGCGATCGCCGCGAGCATCCGCGACGACACCACCGAGCTGGCTACCACGGCGGTCTGCGGGGACTCGATACGGGACAAGATGTAATCGCCCAGCAGCCAACCGGTTTCGTCGCCGGACAGCATCCGCCATCCAGACGGGGTTGGTATGCCGACGGCACACCGATCCGCGTCGGGATCCAGCGCGAGCGCGACATCGGCGCTCACCTCGGCGGCCAGGGTAAGCAGGGCGTCGGTGGCGCCGGGCTCTTCGGGATTGGGGAACGCGACGGTGGGGAAGTCGGGGTCCGGCGCGAACTGCGCGGCGACGGTGTGCACGTCCCCGACACCGGCGCGGCGCAGGGTTTTCACTGCCACCGCGCCGCCCACCCCGTGCAGCGGGGTCAGCGCCACCCGGACCGAGCCGCCCGAGCGTCGCACCTGGGCGGCGCGCTCGATGTAGCGGTCAACCAGAACGGTGTCCGCGAGTTCGACGGGCTGCCTGGCGATCTGGTCGGCGAACGGCGCTGCGGCCATCGCGGATTCGATCGCCCTGTCGGTGGGGGCGACGATCTGCACACCGCCGTCAAAGTAGACCTTGTAGCCGTTGTCGGCCGGCGGGTTGTGCGATGCGGTGATCTGGATTCCGGCGGCGGCGCCGGTGTGCCGCACCGCGAACGCCAGCACCGGCGTGGGTACTGCTCCGGGCAGCAACACCACCGAAAACCCCTCGGCAGCAAGCGCTTCGGCTGTCGCAGTGGCGAACGCAGCCGATCCGTGCCGGGCATCACGCCCGACAATTACGCTGGCACCGCCGAGGCGGAGGCCCTCGAGCACCTGCGCCACCGCCCAGGTGGCCCGCAGCACCACGGCCAGGTTCATGGCATCCGGCCCCCCACGCACCGGACCACGCAGCCCCGCGGTCCCGAACACGAGTGGCCGGGCGAACCGCCTCGACAGTTCGCCGGGGTCGCATGCGGCGAGCTCGGCGGCCGTCGCCGGATCCGGGTCGTGGGCGATCCATTCCTCGGGCGTCACGGCTTGACCCTCAGAGCCGGGCGATCACATCGGCCAGCAGAGATCCCATCCGGGTCGCCGATGCAGCGCCGGCCGCAAGCACCTCGACGTGGCTGAGCCGCTCGCCGGTGATACCGGCCGCCAGGTTGGTCACCAGCGACACGCCCAGCACCTCAGCGCCTGCCGCCCTGGCCGCGATCGTCTCGTGCACAGTCGACATGCCCACCAGGTCGGCACCCAGCCCACGCAGCATCCGTGTCTCGGCCGGCGTCTCATAGTGCGGCCCGGGCAGGCCGGCGTACACGCCCTCGGTCAGTGTCGGGTCCACCTCGTGCGCGAGCGCGCGCAGCCGGGGCGCGTAGGCGTCGACGAGGTCGACGAACTGTGCGCCAACCAACGGCGAACGCGCGGTCAGGTTCAGATGGTCGCTGATCAGCACGGGCTGGCCGACTTCGAATTCCGGACGCAGTCCACCGGCGGCATTGGTGAGCACGATGGTGCGCGCGCCGGCCGCGCAGGCTGCCCGTACCGGATGGACCACGTGGAGCAGGTCATGGCCCTCATACGGGTGCACCCGGCCGGCCAGCACCAGCACCCGGTGCACACCGATGCCCAACGAGAACAGCTGACCGGTGTGGCCGACCGCGGTCGGCGGAGTGAACCCGGGCAAATCGGCCATCGGCAGCACGGCGGTCGCCGGACCCAGCGCCGCGACGGCCGGCGCCCACCCGGAGCCGAGCACGACCGCGACGTCGTGCTCGGCCACACCGGTACGCTCGCCGATGACCTGCGCCGCGGTCCGCGCGAGTGTGTTGGGATCGGGCGGACCGTCGGTCACAGAGGGCGAGCTTAGACTGCGAGAATGCCCCTAGCCACCGCCTTGGACGCCGTCGAGGATGCGGTCCGGCGCCGTGGCGCCGATCTCGTCGAGCTGTCCCACGCGATCCACGCCGAGCCGGAATTGGCGTTCAACGAATATCGCAGCTGCGCCAAGGCGCAGTCGCTGGTCGCCGAACGCGGGTTTGGGATCACCGCGTCCGCCGGGGGTTTGGACACCGCGTTTCGCGCCGACTTCGGCAGCGGACCGTTGGTGATCGGGATATGTGCCGAATACGATGCGTTGCCCGAGATCGGACATGCCTGCGGCCACAACATCATCGCCGCTTCGGCGGTCGGCGTCGCGCTGGCGCTGGCCGAGGTGGCCGATGACCTGGGCCTGTCGGTTGCACTGGTGGGCACACCCGCCGAAGAGTCCGGCGGCGGCAAAGTCCTGTTGCTGCAGGCCGGAGTGTTCGACGACATCGCCGCGGCGGTGATGCTGCATCCGGGCCCGGCGGACATCGCAGCGGCCCGGTCGCTGGCATTGACGGAAGTTACTGTGCGCTACCGCGGCAAGGAATCGCATGCGGCGGTCGCGCCCTATCAGGGCGTTAACGCCGCCGACGCCGTCACCGTCGCCCAGGTGGCGATCGGGCTGATGCGCCAGCAACTCGCACCCGGCCAGCAAGTGCACGGCATCGTCACCGACGGCGGACAGGCCGTCAATGTCATCCCGGGACGGGCGTCGCTGCTGTATGCGATGCGGGCGCTCGAGTCGGATTCGCTGCGCGATCTGGAGGGCAGGATGTTCTCCTGCTTTGCCGCCGGCGCGCTGGCGACCGGCTGCGAATACGACATCGACGACTGCGCACCGCCTTATGCGGAGTTGAAGCCCGATCAATGGCTCGCCGACGTGTGCCGGGAGGAGATGCGCCGACTCGGACGCGTACCGGCCGCTGTCGAGGTCGAGGAGAAGCTGCCGATGGGCAGCACCGATATGGGCAATGTGACGCAGCGGCTGCCCGGCATCCACCCGATTATCGGGATCGACGCCGGTGGCGCGACCGTTCATCAGCCCGCTTTCACCGCCGCGGCCGTCGGACCCAGCGCTGACCGAGCCGTCGTAGAGGGCGCAATTATGTTGGCGCGCACAGTGGTTCGTCTTGCCCAGACCCCAAAGCAACGGGACCGGGTGCTGGCGGCTCGCGAGCAGCGGGCGCCATCATGAGCCGCGCCGGCGACGATGCAGAGCCAAGCGATGAGGAGGAGCGGCGCTTATGAGCCTCGTCGACGGTGTCGAATCCTGGCTGGCCGAACGCCACGACGACCTTGTCGAGTGGCGGCGTCATTTCCACCGCTATCCGGAGTTGGGCCGCCAGGAATACGCCACCACCCAGTTCGTCGCCGAGCGGTTAGCCGATGCTGGGCTCAACCCCAAGGTCATGCCCGCCGGGACCGGCCTCACCTGTGACTTCGGCCCCGAGCACCGGCAACGTATCGCGCTGCGGGCCGACATGGACGCGTTGCCCATGGCCGAGCGGACCGGAGCGCCGTACGCGTCGAATATGCCCAACGTCGCGCACGCATGCGGCCACGACGCGCACACCGCGATCCTGCTCGGGACCGCGCTGGCATTGGCGTTGCAGCCCGAGCTGCCGGTCGCGGTGCGGCTGATCTTCCAGGCCGCCGAGGAGCTGATGCCCGGCGGTGCGATCGACGCGATCGCGGCGGGAGTGCTGACCGGCGTGAAGCGGATTTTCGCGTTGCACTGCGATCCCCGCCTGGCGGTCGGCAAGGTGGCGGTGCGGCAGGGTCCCATCACGTCGGCGGCCGACTCGATAGAGATCACCCTGTACTCGCCGGGCGGGCATACGTCGCGGCCGCACCTCACCGCCGACCTGGTCTACGGGCTGGGCACGCTGATCACCGGGCTGCCCGGTGTGTTGTCGCGACGCATCGACCCCCGCAAGAGCACCGTGCTGGTGTGGGGCGCGGTCAACGCCGGTGTTGCCGCCAACGCCATCCCGCAGACCGGCGTGCTGGCCGGCACCGTCCGCACCGCCAGCCGCGACACCTGGCAGAGCCTTGAGAGCATCATCGAACAGGCGGTGTCCGCGCTGCTGTTGCCGCTGGGTATCGAGCACACGCTGCGCTACCACCGCGGGGTGCCACCAGTGGTCAACGAGGAGATCTCCACGCGCATCCTGACCCACGCCATCGAAGCCGTCGGCGCCGATGTGCTCGCCGATACCCGCCAATCCGGCGGCGGTGAGGACTTCTCCTGGTATCTGGAGGAGGTCCCCGGCGCGATGGCACGCCTCGGGGTGTGGTCGGGTCAGGGGCCACAGCTGGACCTGCATCAGCCGACGTTCGATATCGACGAGCGGGCCCTGCCGATCGGGGTGCGGGTAATGGCCAACATCGTTAAGCAGGCCGCCGCGTTCTGACGTCTCCCCGCTCGAGTGTGCGTTCACGTACGCGACTGTTCGCGCAGGGTGCAAAAGTTGAATGTTTGCGGGCCGGACGCACATTGGAATCCCTGGATGCACAGTGGATTCTTGCGAACCAAGCCGCCTACTCGCCGTGCCCCGGGCCGATGTTGCGCGCCGGACGGGTGCGTAGGTCGTGGACGTATTCCTCGGGCGCACCGGCGATTTCAGCTGCGTCGGCCATCACACCCAAGTAGCGCGCCGACGGCAACCCGCCCTCCCAGGCATCCAGCACGTACAGCCAGGCCAATGCGGGATCGGTTGTGGTGTCGGAAGATAACCGCTCCACGCGGCATCGTATCTTCTGGTGGATGCCGAGCTCGGAGCCCTCCCAACGGTCCAGGTTCTTCTCATCCGACGGTGTCATGTCGTAGAGCACGACGAACACCTTCGACTCCGAATCCTCGACGACCGTGGCCAAGGCGCCTTCCCAGCCGATGTCCTCACCGCCGAAAGTCAGCCGCCAGCCGTGTAGCCAGCCGGTTCCGGCCATCGGCGAGTGGGGTGCACGCTGCATCATCTGCTCGGGATGCATGTTGGACCCGTAGGCGGCGTAGAGCGGCACGGGAAAAGCTTAAACGGCAGCTGCAGGCTCGGCGGTGATCCGGCAGGTTGGCCGGACCTTCGTTAGGTTAGGGGCTGTGGCGACCCGCATTGTCATCCTTGGCGGAGGCCCGGCCGGTTACGAGGCGGCACTGGTCGCCTCCGCCCGTGGTCCCGAGGTGGCTCAGGTCACGGTCGTCGACTGCGACGGAATCGGCGGTGCGGCCGTGTTGTCCGACTGCGTCCCCTCCAAGACGTTCATCGCCTCCACCGGGCTGCGCACCGAACTGCGCCGAGCGCCCCATCTGGGGTTCGACATCGACATTGACGACGCCAAGATCTCGCTGCCCGAAATCCACCAGCGGGTCAAGACGCTGGCCGCCGAACAATCCGCCGACATCACCGCTCATCTGCGCAGCGTGGGTGTTGAGGTGATCGCTGGTCACGGCGAGCTGGTCGACGCTACTCCCGGACTGGCGCACCACTGCATCAAGGTGACCGCTCCCGACGGCAGCACTACGGTACGAGACGCCGACGTCGTGCTGATCGCGACCGGTGCCAGCCCGCGGATCCTGCCGTCGGCGCAGCCCGACGGCGAACGCATCCTGACCTGGCGCCAGCTGTACGATCTCGACGCGCTGCCCGACTGCCTTGTTGTGGTCGGTTCCGGTGTCACCGGCGCCGAATTCGTGCACGCCTACACCGAATTGGGTGTTGACGTGACGGTGGTGGCCAGCCGGGATCGCGTGCTGCCCTACGAGGACGCCGACGCTGCCCGGGTCCTCGAGCGGATCTTTGCCGAACGCGGCGTCAAGCTGGTGAAGAACGCACGCGCGGCGTCGGTGACCCGCACCGGCGGCGGGGTGCTGGTGAAGCTGACCGATGGCCGCGAAGTCGCGGGCAGCCATGCTCTGATGACGATCGGATCGGTGCCCAACACCAGCGGCCTGGGTCTGGAGCGGGTGGGCATCGAACTGGGCCGGGGGAACTACCTGACCGTGGACCGCGTGTCACGCACGTCGGTGCCCGGCATCTACGGCGCCGGCGACTGCACCGGTCTGCTGCCGTTGGCGTCGGTCGCCGCGATGCAGGGCCGCATTGCGATGTATCACGCGCTGGGCGAAGGGGTCAGCCCGATCCGGTTGCGCACGGTCGCCGCGGCGGTATTCACCCGGCCCGAAATCGCCGCGGTCGGTGTCCCACAGTCCGCGATCGACGACGGCTCAGTGCCGGCCCGGACCATCATGCTGCCGTTGCGGACCAACGCCCGGGCCAAGATGTCCGAGCTGCGCCACGGCTTCGTCAAACTCTTCTGCCGGCAGGCCACCGGCGTGGTCATCGGCGGTGTGGTGGTTGCGCCGATCGCCTCCGAACTGATCCTGCCGATTGCGGTGGCCGTGCAGAACCGCATCACCGTCAACGAGCTGGCGCAGACGCTGGCCGTCTACCCGTCGCTGTCGGGGTCGATTACCGAGGCCGCGCGCCGGCTGATGGCTCACGACGATCTGGACTAGCCACGAGTAGCCTGGACAGCCAGCGGCCTACTGACGAGTAACCGAACAGGAGTTCCGAGATGAGGAATTCGTTGCCGTGAGCGTGCCGACCCGCGAAGCGGGGAGTCGGCAGGACTGGCCGGCTTCCTGGTTGGGACCTCAGCAACGCGCGTCCGCCTGGGAGCGACTCGGCGCTGACCAATTCGATGTTGTGGTCATCGGCGGTGGAGTGGTGGGCTCCGGCTGCGCGCTCGACGCCGCGACCCGCGGGCTGAAGGTTGCGCTCGTCGAGGCGCGGGACTATGCGTCGGGCACCTCCAGCCGCTCGTCGAAGATGTTCCACGGCGGGCTGCGCTACCTCGAGCAATTGGAATTCGGTCTGGTGCGCGAGGCGCTTTACGAGCGCGAGCTGTCGCTGACCACATTGGCGCCGCACCTGGTCAAGCCGTTGCCCTTTCTTTTCCCGCTGACTAAACGGTGGTGGGAGCGCCCGTACGTGGCTGCCGGCATCTTTCTCTACGATCGGCTCGGTGGCGCGAAATCGGTTCCGCCGCAGAAACATTTGACTCGTGCCGGTGCGTTGCGGTTGTGCCCGGGCCTCAAGCGCAGCTCGCTGATCGGCGGTATCCGCTACTACGACACCGTCGTCGACGACGCCCGGCACACCATGACAGTGGCGCGCACGGCCGCGCATTACGGCGCCGTGGTGCGGTCCTCCACCCAGGTGATCTCGTTGCTGCGCGAGGGTGACCGGGTGACCGGGGTCCGCGTCCGCGACTCCGAGGACGGAGCCGTCACCGACGTGCACGGTCACGTGGTGGTCAATGCGACCGGAGTCTGGACCGACGAAATCCAGGCCTTGTCCAAGCAGCGCGGACGGTTCAAGGTGCGCGCCTCCAAAGGTGTGCACGTGGTGGTGCCGCGAGACCGGATCGTCAGCGATGTCGCGATCATCCTGCGCACCGAGAAGTCGGTGATGTTCGTCATTCCCTGGGGCAGCCACTGGATCATCGGGACCACCGACACCGACTGGCGTCTCGACCTGGCGCATCCTGCGGCCACCAGGGCCGACATCGACTACATTCTCGGCACCGTCAACACGGTGCTGGCTACCCCGTTGACGCACGCCGATATCGACGGGGTATACGCCGGGCTGCGGCCGTTACTGGCCGGCGAAAGCGACGAGACTTCCAAGCTGTCTCGCGAGCACGCGGTCGCCGTGCCCGCGCCCGGCCTGGTGGCCATCGCCGGCGGCAAGTACACCACGTATCGGGTGATGGCCGCGGATGCGATCGACGCCGCAGCCCAGTACATCCCGGCCCGAGTGGCGCCCTCGATCACCGAGAAGGTGCAGCTGCTGGGCGCTGATGGCTACTTCGCGCTGATCAACCAGGCTGAACACGTCGGCGCGCTGGAAGGGCTGCACCCCTATCGGGTGCGTCATCTGCTGGACCGCTACGGATCGCTGATCAGCGAGGTGCTGGCGATGGCGGCCGATCGCCGCGACCTGCTCAACCCGATCACCCAGGCGCCGGTCTACCTGAAGGTCGAAGCCGCGTACGCCGCCGCGGCCGAGGGCGCGCTGCATCTCGAGGACATCCTGGCCCGCCGGATGCGGATCTCCATCGAATATCCGCACCGTGGCGTCGACTGCGCCCGCGAGGTGGCCGGGGTGGTCGCGCCGGTGCTGGGCTGGACCGCCGAGGAGGTCGACCGCGAGGTGGAGACCTACACCGCGCGGGTGGAAGCCGAAGTGCTGTCGCAGGCCCAACCGGACGACGCGGCGGCGGATGCGCTGCGGGCAAGTGCGCCGGAAGCACGGGTGGAAATCCTCGAGCCGGTGCCTTTGAATTGAGCGGCTATTGAGGCCCGCGCCGCTGCCTGTCCGCGACGGGTTGGGCCCGGCGCGGGTGCGGTTGCGCGGAGGACCGGTGCTCGCCGAATTGCACGCCCGGTTCGGCAGGCCCGCCTTGACCAAGGCGCAGGCTGGGGAAGTCGTCGACGCCGACGGCGCAGTGGTCGACGAGACGACGGTGCTGCCCGCCGGGTCCGTTGTCTACCTCTATCGCGATCTGCCCGAGGAAGTGCCGGTTC
>JAFAQO010000305.1 GCA_019246375.1 Mycobacterium sp.
ATTCGCCGGGTCAGTACCGCGGTCTTGCCGGAGCCGGCGCCTGCGACGATTAGCAGCGGCGAGCCCTCGTGCAGGATGGCCTTGCGCTGCTGGGGGTTGAGGCCGTCAAGGAGTTGATCTGCTTCCGGGGCCGGCCTGGCATCGGTCACGCGCACAGTCAATATGCGCCGCTCCTCCTCATCGCTTCGCTCTGCATCGTCGCCGGCGCGCAATATGCGCCGCTCCTCCTCATCGCTTCGCTCTGCATCGTCGCCGGCGCGCAATATGCGCCGCTCCTCCTCCGCAAGCGGGAGGTGCCCCCACCTCGTCGCTCTCGGTAGATCGTCGCTGGCGGTCATGTCGGTCCAAACTTACCGCCGTTTGGCGACAGTCTTTGCACTGGCATGGCCGTTAGTGGCACACTCATTTCGTGCTCAAGACGCAGCTTCGTCGATTTTTTTACGGGTACCGGCCAGCGGTGCCCGTGGTGTAGCTGCATCTGGAAGCCCCGCGGTCCGCGTCCGGATCCGGGGCTCGTCTGTTGTGTGAGGCCGGATACGGATGAGACCAGAACCCACCAACAGCGACGATACGGAGTCACAACCCATGACTGTCGAAACTGCAAACACTGAACAGCTTGGCGACATCGATGAGCTTCGGCACGAAATCGACCGCCTGGACGCCGAAATCCTCGCCGCAGTCAAACGCCGAACCCAGGTGTCCCGCGAGATCGGCAAGGCGCGGATGGCGTCCGGCGGCACCCGGCTGGTGCATAGTCGCGAGATGAAGGTCATCGAGCGCTACAGCGAGCTCGGCCCCGACGGCAAGGACCTGGCGATACTGCTGTTGCGCCTGGGCCGCGGCCGGCTCGGCCACTAGCGGGGACCACGACGGCGCAGACCGCCTAACGCGTGGCACACGGGCTATTGGCGCGTCGAATGTGTGTGTGCTCTGTAGCGATTTCGCGCTTCTTGCGTCCACAAATCGCAGAGTCGGCGATCTAGATGAAGGACCTCCGTTATGGCCAGTCGCATCCTGGTTACCGGCGGCACCGGCACCGTCGGACGGGTGGTGACCCAGCGCCTGCTCGACGCCGGCGCGCAGGTACGCGTGCTCAGCCGCGGATTGCGCCCCAGAAGCCCGAATGGCGGGGCGACGACCTACGCCGTCGGTGACGTGAAGACGGGCCAGGGCCTCGCCGACGCGATCGCCGGCGTGGACACCGTGGTTCATTGCGTCGACCCGGCACACCATGTTGTCGAGGCAGCACGTGACGCCGAAAGCCCGCACCTGGTTTTCATTTCGATTGTCGGAGTGGATCGGGTGCCGCTTGGCTACTACCGGCGCAAGCTCGCCGACGAAGAGTTGATCAGCACGTCTGGGCTGCCCTGGACCGCCCTTCGGGCGACCCAATTCCACGACCTCGTGGCGGCGTTGCTGGGCGTGCTGGTCATCCCACCGATCATGACCGTCCCGGCGGGCTGGAGCTTCCAGCCGATCGACGTGCGCGACGTCGGCGCCCGGCTCGCCGCCCTCGCGCAAAGCGAGCCAGCCGGGCGTGTCCCTGACATAGCCGGACCCGAAGTGCTGTCCGTCGCCGATCTGGCACGGCGCTACCTTGCCGTGGTCGGCAAACATCGTCCGGTCGTACCGGTACACGTGCCCGGGCGCATCGGTCGCGGTTACCGGGCCGGTGGCAACCTGGCCCCCGACCGCGCCGTCGGCGCGGTACCGTTCGAGCGCTACCTGGAAGAACAGCTTGCCGCGGGCACCCGGCCCTATGCTGATGCGGTTCGGTCCTATCTCCGGTTCCCCCGTTGCAAACGGACCCCCTGACGGCAAGGCATCACGACTATGGTCGAGAAGTATGACCGCCGTTCAGCAGATCTCCGATATCACGGCCACTCCGGCCTGGAAAGCCTTGCGCACGCACCACGACCAGATCGGGGAAACCCATCTGCGTCAATTCTTCGCCGACGATCCCGATCGCGGCCGGGAGTTCACCGTGACTGTCGGCGACCTCTACATCGACTACAGCAAACACCGGGTCAACCGGGAGACGCTGAAACTGCTGACCGATCTGGCGCGGGCGGCAAATCTGGAGCAGCGTCGCGACGAGATGTTCACCGGCAAGCACATCAACACCTCAGAGGATCGCGCGGTGCTGCACATCGCGCTGCGGCTACCGCGGGATGCCGAACTGGTCGTCGACGGACGAAACGTCGTCGAGGATGTGCACGCCGTGCTGG
>JAFAQO010000312.1 GCA_019246375.1 Mycobacterium sp.
AGACGGGGATGCTGGCGTCAACCGAGATCATCGTGGCGGTTGCGCAGACTTGGCGTGACCATGGTCCGGGCGTCCCGCTGGTGGTCGATCCCGTGTGCGCATCGATGCACGGTGATCCGCTGCTGGAGCCGAGCGCACTGGATTCGCTTCGCGCGGAACTGATTCCGTTTGCAACTCTGGTCACACCTAATCTTTACGAGGTGCAGCTGCTGGTCGGTATCGACGTGGTCGACGCCGACTCACAGCGGGAGGCGGCGCGCGCACTGCATGAACTCGGGCCGCAGTGGGCGCTGGTCAAGGGCGGGCATCTGCGACCCTCGGAGACCAGTACGGACTTGTTGTTCGACGGTACGAACTTTTACGAATTCGACTCGCCCCGAGTGGACACCACTCACGACCACGGTGCCGGCGATACTTTGTCAACGGCGGTGGCCTGTGCCCTCGCGCACGGCTATCCCGTGCCGGACGCGGTCGCATTCGGCAAGCGTTGGGTGACCGAATGTCTGCGCGCCGCCTATCCGCTGGGGCATGGCCATGGTCCGGTGTCTCCGCTGTTCCGGCTGTGATGATCCGCGCCGGCGACAATCCAGCGGGCAGCGATGAGGCGGAGCAGCGCTCATGAATTTCGAGCAGATCGCCGGCGTCGCGCATCAGCCCGACGGCACACCGTGCGGTGTGGTGGCGTTGACCCACGGCGCCGGTGGCAGCCGGGAATCACCACTGCTGCAACGGCTATGCGACGAGTGGGCCCGTCGCGGCTGGCTGGCGGTACGATACAACCTGCCCTACCGGCGGCGACGGCCGACCGGCCCGCCGTCCGGTTCGGCCGCCGGCGACCGCGCCGGAATCGTCGAAGCACTAATCCTGTGCCGCGGCCTTGCTGACGGACGGTTGATAGCCGGCGGGCACTCCTACGGCGGCCGGCAGACGTCCATGGTGGTAGCCGAGGGCCGAGAGGCAAGTGGTGTGCCAGTGGACGTGCTGACGCTGTTCTCCTATCCGCTGCATCCACCCGGTAAGCCCGAAGGTGCCCGCACCGAGCACCTGCCGGACATCACGGTACCCACGGTGTTCACCCATGGAACGTCGGATCCGTTCGGCACCCTCGACGAGGTGCGCGACGCCGCGGCGATGATCGCCGCACCGACCGAGATAGTCGAGATCAGGGGCGCACGACACGATCTGGGCTCGAAGAGCCTCGACACGGCTGCGCTTGCCGTGGATGCGGCGTTGCGGTTGCTCGGCTGAATTGCGACTCAACTAATCGGAGCGCTCGAACATGGTGATGTCCATCAGTTTTCGGACACACGCTTGCGGATAAGCGGAATCAGCCAAGTCTTCATAGTGCACCAGCCGCCCCAAATCGACGACGAGCGCCATGGCGGCATGCACCAGAAATCGAGCCTGCGTCGCCGTCAGCGCCGGTCGCGCCGATGTCAGCAGCCGCACCCAGGAGTTAATCGTCGACCGCTGCACGTCGCGCAGCAGTTCCTGGTCGGCCCGCACCAGGTTGACCCGCTCGGTGTAGTAGATGGCGGCCAATTCGGGATTGGCGAACGACGTCGCCACGTAACCCTCGATCAGCCGGGTCAGCATCTGGCGCGGGTCGCTGATCTCGTTCCCGACCGCCGACAGGTAACCCATGACTCTGTCGGCCGCACGGCACAACCCGGTGGCCAGGATCTCGTACTTACCGGAGAAGTACCGGTAGATGCCGGAGACCGGGATGCCGGCGGTCGAGGCGATCTGCGCCATGCTGGTCTCTGGATATCCCCGCTCGTTGAACAACACCATCGAGGCGTGCAACAGCGCCTCATACCCACCGGCATCAGAAGCGAAGACCCGCCAGGCCGCTGGGCGAGCAACGACGTCATCCGGCTTCGGAAGCTCTGCGGCCGGCAACGCCGACGTGGGACCGGCCAACAGTACGCGGATGTCGTCGGCGGGCAGCCGGACCCGGTGGTCGACCACGCTGCCGATGACGCTGAGCAGGCCGGATGACAGCATCCACCGCTCCGGCGAGGTCAATGACGGCCGGATGGCCAGCAGCGGTCGCTGAATTCGGCGGTTCACCGTCCGCAGCTGGTCCGCCAGAGCTGACTGGTCCTCGGCGCGCAAGTAGCGGGCGTGCCACCGGTACAGCCCACCGGATTCGCGGTTGAGCACGGCGACGTCGATGAGCCCGTCGACCACTCGACCCAGCATCTCGGCTGGGTTGACATCTGCGGCTGCAGCGTCGGCGAATGCGGTGCACTCGACCAACTGCTGCCCGAGGCCGAGGACGGCGTCGCGAAACAAGTCGTATTTGCTCGCGTAGTGGCGGTAGAGCGCGGGGGCAGAAATCCCGACCTTGGCGGCAATGGCGTCCATGCTGACCGCGTGATATCCCAGTGCGCTGAACGCTTCGGCGGATGCCCGTGCGATTTGGGCCTTGCGGTCTCTCGGACGCCGTCGAGTGCCCTCGGCAGGTTCGGCACGAGTGGTGGGCACCGCCTGAGCCTAGCGCCGGATTTCAGGGCTCGAAAGCTACCGCCGAGTCAGAATAGTCATTAACATATCCGTTGGCTGGCAAAGGTCGGCAACGCTGACCGGGGCCAGGAAACCAGGCGGGACACGCCGTGGGGTCATGTCGGAGGAGACCGCGCATGCTGGGAAAGCTCCGGCAAATACTCGGCTTTCAACTCACTGTCGCCGAACTGATCGGCATCGGACTCCTCGTCGGCACACCGTATTTGCTCGTGGGAACGATCTGGTCGACAACACACACGCAGCACTTGAACCAGATGCGCGGTGCCGACTTAGTGGTGTCCTTTCTCGGATCGATCGTGTCC
>JAFAQO010000321.1 GCA_019246375.1 Mycobacterium sp.
AAGCCGCGTTTCCTCCGACGGCGCACGCCAAAACGCCAGGAAGCGATTCTATCTCCGCAGGTCAGTGGCTACGATATCGGGCTGTTTCCCGGCCGTGATCATTCCGTTATGTGAGGCAAATCACAGATTAGCCACCGGCGAAGGGGGGAAGCACATCGATCGTTTGGCCGGAACGCAGGGGCCGAACAGTCGCTGCGTCGTCGCGAACGGCGACTCCGTCACACAGGTAGGAACAGCGGCTCAGCACGGTCGACAGGCGCGGGTTGCGTCCCGCGAGGCCGTCGACCAACTCGGCCACCGTGGCGCCGGACCGCAGGGTGACGATTTCCGATTCGGTGCCGGCAGCCGCGTGTGCCGCCGCGAAGAAGCGGACGGTAACCCGGACTTCACCCGGATCCTCGAGCGGTTGGGCCACCGATTCAGCCACCGATCGCGCTCATTGGCCGGTCCGGCTGGACAAAGCCCGGGTCGTTGATGCCGTGGCCGGCCGGCTTGCCCCACATTGCGGCGCGCCAGGCCGCCTCGATGATGTCGTCGCCGGCACCCGCGCGCAGCAGGCCACGAAGGTCGGTCTCGTCGGTGGCGAAGAGGCAGCTACGGACTTGGCCGTCGGCGGTCAGCCGAGTTCGATCACAGTCCGAGCAGAAGGCGTGTGTCACCGACGCGATGATGCCGACCTTCCCGGCCGGCCAATCCGGGCCTTCGTCGACCAGCCATAGCTCCGCCGGCGCCGAACCGCGTGGCGTTGGGTCCGGTCGCAGCCGGAACTGCGGGCGCAGCGCCGCCAACACGTCATCGGCGCTCAGGGCGGCACCACGGCGCCAGCGATGCCCGGCGTCCAGCGGCATTTGCTCGATGACCCGTAACTGGTAACCGTGCTGGAGGCAGAAACGCAAGAGGTCCACGACATCTTCGCGGCCGGTGACGGGGTCAAGGACTGCGTTCACCTTGATCGGCTTCAACCCGGCCGCCTCGGCTGCTGTCAAGCCGGCCAGCACGTCGTCAAGCCGGTCCCGCCGGGCAATAGCCGCGAAGTGGCCGCGGTCCACGCTGTCCAGCGACACGTTGACGCGGTCCAGCCCGGCTTCGGCAAGTGCGCCCGCGCGCCGCGCCAAACCCAGGCCGTTGGTGGTCAGCGCAATTTCCGGGCGGGGTCGCAGCGCGGCGGCCGCCGCCACCACCTGCTCGAGGTGTCGGGCCAGCAACGGCTCTCCTCCGGTGAACCGCACGCTGGCGATGCCGAGTCTCGCGACAGCGACACGTAGCAGCCGTTCCAGTTCGTCGGACCGCAGCAAGTCCTCACCGGGCAACCAGTCCAAACCCTCGGCCGGCATGCAGTAGGTGCAGCGCAGGTTGCAGCGGTCGGTCAGCGATATCCGAAGATCGGTAGCGACCCGGCCGAAAGTATCCACAAGCGGGCCGGAGCTGGGCACATCCGTAGAGAGGCCTCTCGGGCGCCGTAGGGTTGGTAGACCGAGCGCGGTCAGCGTCATGCGTGTACCCATTCGGAACGGCCCGACGAACCGACTGGAACGATGTCCTTGCCCAGGGGCACCAGCGACACCGGGATCAGCTTCAGGTTGGCCAGCGCCAGCGGAATACCGATGATGGTGCTCGCCATCGCCACCGCGCTCACCACGTGCCCGATCGCCAGCCAGATGCCAAACAGCACGATCCAAATGACGTTTCCGATCAGGGCGCCATTTCCGGCGCCTGGCTTTTCGACGATCGTCCGTCCGAATGGCCACAGGGCGAACGACGCGATGCGCAGCGCCGCGAAGCCGAAGGGAATGGTGACGATGAGCAGGAAGCAGACCAGCGCCGCAAGCAGGTAGCCGAGGGCGAGCCAGAGGCCGCCGAAAATCAGCCAAATGACGTTCAGGATCAAGCGCATATCTCCTCCAGCGGTACAGCAAGCCTACCGAGCAACCAGGGTGCTTCGCGGGCCGCCATCCGAGTAAGATCAGCTGTCAATCGCGTCCTGCGCAGGCGGGACGCTTCATTGTGTGGCACATTCTAGTGAATCCAGCAGACAAGCAGGTGAGACCAGTGCCGACTGGCAAGGTGAAGTGGTACGACGCCGCGAAGGGGTTCGGCTTCCTGTCGCAGGAGGACGGCGAGGACGTCTATGTCCGCTCTTCGGCGTTGCCCGCCGGTGTCGAAGGGCTCAAGGCGGGGCAACGTGTTGAGTTCGGCGTGGCTTCCGGTCGGCGCGGTCCGCAGGCATTAAGTCTCAAACTGATTGATCCCCCGCCCAGCCTTACCCGGACGCGCCGCGAGAGTTCCGTCGAGCACAAGCACAGCCCGGACGAACTGCACGGCATGGTCGAAGACATGATCACCCTGCTGGAGAGCACCGTGCAACCCGAATTGCGTAAGGGCCGCTACCCCGACCGGAAGACGGCACGGCGGGTGTCGGAGGTGGTCAAGGCGGTGGCCCGCGAGCTGGACGCCTAGCCGGGCAGCAACCAATCTCGGCGACGATGCGACTTGTCATCGTCAAAACGGTGTACCGGAGGACGCTCACGAAGCAGACTGGATGTGAAGGCCGAACACAGTCGTCGCACGAGAGGGTGGCCCGATGGCACAGCAAGCGCAAGTAACCGAGGAACAGGCCAGAGCCGTCGCCGAGGAATCACGCGAAAGCGGTTGGGACAAGCCGTCCTTCGCCAAAGAACTGTTTCTTGGTCGCTTTCCGCTAGAGCTCATTCATCCTTTTCCGCAGCCAGCCGACGAGGAGGCCGCTCGCACCCAGGCGTTTCTGGACAAGCTCCGGGAATTCCTCATGACGATCGATGGCAGTGTCATCGAGCGCGACGCTCAGATTCCCGACGAATACGTCAAGGGCTTTGCTGAACTGGGCTGTTTCGGCATGAAAATCCCGTCTGAGTACGGCGGTCTGAACATGTCGCAGGTGGCTTATAACCGGGCACTGATGATGGCTTCGACAGTGCATCTCAGCCTGGGTGCGCTGTTGTCAGCGCATCAGTCAATCGGAGTAC
>JAFAQO010000322.1 GCA_019246375.1 Mycobacterium sp.
CGACGGGCCGCTGGACATCGAGTCGCTGGAGAAATTGGAGACGCTCGATCTGGTGATGAACGAGTCGCTGCGGATGGTCACCCCACTACCGTTCACCATGCGTCAGGCCGTGCGCGACACCGACCTGGTGGGCTATTACGTGCCGGCCGGCACCGACGTGATGGTCTGGCCGTCGATGAACCACCGGCTGCCCGAGCTGTGGACCGAGCCGGACAAGTTCGACCCCGAGCGCTTCGCCGAGCCCAGGGCCGAACACAAGAAGCACCGCTATGCGTTCGCACCGTTCGGCGGCGGGGCGCACAAGTGCATTGGGATGGTGTTCGGGCAACTGGAAGTCAAAACCATCGTCCACCGGCTGCTGCGCCGATACCGGCTCGAGCTGGCCCGCCCCGGCTACCGGCCGCGCTGGGACTACGGCGGAATACCGGTTCCGACGGATGGCATGCCGATCGTGTTGCGTCCGCTCCAATAGTGATGGACGTGACCAGCGAGCAGCAGAGCGACCGGCGGCCACGGGTCTTGCTGCTGTACTACACCTATACGGGGCAGGCGCTCAAAGTCCTTGAGGCCGCCGGAGAAGTCTTCCGTGACCGAGGGTGCGATGTGCAGAAGGCCGCGATCGAGTTTACCGACCGGCGGTTTGCCGAACGGTTCTCTCGTTTCCCGATGCGACGTGTGTGGCCCGACATGCTCAGTGTGCTTCCGGCGCAGCTACGCCGTGCCAGTGGGGAGATCCGCACTCCGGATGCGGTGCGAGACGGCGACTACGACCTGATCTGCATCGGCTCGCCGACCTGGTGGCGGACCACCAGCATGCCGATGCGCTCCTTTCTCAAGTCGGATGAGGCTCGAAAACTCCTGGCCGGCAAGCCCTTCGCCGTATTCGTCGTTTGCCGCCGGTATTGGCGGGAGAACTTGGCGGCGGTGCGCAAGCTGGGGGAGAAGCAGGGCGGCCGGTATGTCGACGGAGTCCATTTCGCGTATCCCGGTGATCAGCTCCACTCAATGCTGTCGCTGACCAGCTACTTGGCGACCGGAGAGCACCAGGATCGGTACCTGGGTGTGCGTATCCCGGCAACCAACGTTCAGCCGGAGCAGCTGCAGGAGACGCGAAAGTTCGCGTTCGCCCTCGCGGATCGGATCTTCGGGAAGACGCCGGCCAGATCCCGCGATCAAACGCCGCAGCCGCGATGAGCGTCACTTCGTAAGGAGTTCGGTTTGCCATGCCGCGTTCATTCGACATCGTGACCGAATCGACTGCCAGCGTCGAGCAGGTTCATGCGGCGTTCAGTGACGAGGATTATTGGGTGGCCCGTTTGATGGCCTTCGGGGACTGCAGCACGCTGGATTCGCTGATCATCGACGCCGACGGCACGGTGACGGTGGGCCTCATCCAGCACCTGGGCCGCCAGGTGTTACCCGCGCTGGTCGCGAAAATCGTTCCGGGTGACCTGAAAATCCTGCACAGCGAGAGGTGGCGACCGGTCGCTGACGGCCGGGTACGCGGGCAGGTCAGCGTCTCGGCTCCCGCGGGGTTAGGATCAGGCCGTGCTCAAGCGTGGCTCACACCGGTGGGCAACGGCTCGCAACTGCGGTTCGCCGCGACGGTAGAGGTCAAAATCCCGTTGCTGGCAGGCAAATTCGAGAACTCCATCGGAGCAGAGTTGGCTGAGAACATCCCGGCGTTTCAGCGCTTCACCACGGAGTGGATCGCCAAACATACTTAAGCCGCCCGCCAACCGGCCACAACGATTCGCCGATGATGGCACGATGATCCCCGCCACCAAGGTTGTTCGGCTACACGACCTCCGACCCACAGCGGCGGCCTTGTGGCTTACCAACGGTGTCCACTTCATACAGGTGGCGAAGTGGCTCGGGCACACAGCTACGTGCTGACGCTGACCACCTACGCCGACTACATCCCCGAGCAAGAGGCTGAGAGCCCGCTACCCGAGCCGGTTGCGCCGGTGGGGAAACGAACGTAGTCGACCTGTTCGGGTAGTATGCAGTGGACTGCGGCTAGACCGGGTCAGTACTCGGAAGGTTGGGCCGTCACCTTACTGCGGGCCGG
>JAFAQO010000323.1 GCA_019246375.1 Mycobacterium sp.
TGAACTCGATGTCGTGGAATTCGCCGACTGGTCCTTTGCGGCATTGCCTCCACCGAAAAGCAACACCACGGCCACAACGGTAGCGACGACCGCAAGGACCGTCACCGCAGCCAGTCCCCACTTCAGGTTTTTGGTGTCTTTCGGCGCATCGTCATCAGATGTCACGATGGTGAGCTTAGTCACGGCCCGATGTCCGGTAGATTCGGTTCGGGCGCCCAGCCGTCGACGCTGACCCCGTCCTCGGCTCGACGGATTGACACAATGCCGAACATGCGTTCGAATAGCGTATGCGTTGGGATCGGCAGGGCGTCGCCGTCGACGATGGCGCATTGCCGGGCTTGGAACGCATCGGTTTCGTCCGCAGTGTGCGGACACCGCAGTTTGACGGCATCACGTTCCACGAGGTGCTCTGCAAGTCCGCTCTGAACAAGATCCCCAACGCGGCGATGCTGCCGTTCCGCTACACCGTCAACGCGTACCGGGGCTGCTCGCACGCCTGCCGCTATTGTTTCGCCCGGCCTAGCCATGAATACTTGAACTTCAACTGCGGCAACGATTTTGATACCCAGATCGTCGTCAAGACGAACGTTGCCGAAGTGCTGCATCGCGAGCTGCACCGGAAGTCGTGGCAGCGGGAGACGGTTGCCCTGGGCACCAACACCGATCCCTATCAGCGCGCCGAGGGCCGCTACGCGTTGATGCCCGGCATCATCGGCGCGCTGGCCGGGTCGGGCACCCCGCTGTCGATCCTGACCAAGGGCACGTTGCTGCGCCGCGATCTCCCGCTGATCGCTGATGCCGCGCAACAGGTGCCGGTCAGCGTGTCGGTGTCGCTGGCGGTCGGCGACCCCGAGCTCCATAAGGATGTCGAACCCGGCACCCCCAGCCCGCAGGCCCGCCTCGGGCTCATCGGCGCGATTCGCGAGGCCGGTCTCGACTGCCACGTCATGGTTGCCCCGGTGCTGCCGTACCTGACGGATTCCGTTGAACACCTCGACGGCCTGCTTCGCCAGATAGCGGCAGCCGGGGCCACCGGGGTGACGGTATTCGGCTTGCATTTGCGAGGATCCACGCGCGGCTGGTTCATGTCTTGGCTGAGGCAAACCCATCCACACCTGGTCGGGCGGTACCGCGAGCTGTATCGGCGCGGGGCGTATCTGCCGCAGCACTACCGAGAAGAGCTACAGGCGCGGGTGACGCCGCTTATCGCGAAGCACTCTTTGACCGGCGACCGGCGGCTGCCCGTTGCGCAGACCGCGGCGCAGCAGATCACCGGGGCTTGGCAGCCGACGCTGTTTTAGCCGCGCCTAGCCGAGGTCTGCCGCGTGGTAGGTGTCGCACTTGTTGGGGTCGCCGGTCTGGTAGCCGACGGTGAACCAGTGCTGGCGCTGCTCGGAGGATCCGTGAGTCCACGACTCGGGGTTGGTGTGCCCCGTCGCCTGCTTCTGGATCCAGTCATCGCCCACCGATGCCGCCGCCGACAGCGCGTCGGCAATGTCCTTGTCGCTCAACGGTTGCAGGTAGGGCACACCGGTGCTCTCCTGCTTGGTGCTAGACGCGTAGTGCGCCCACACCCCGGCGTAGCAGTCGGCCTGCAACTCGGTGCGCACACCGCCGCCACCGGCTCCCTTGGCGCCTTGTTGGGCTCGGCCGAGCACGCCTTGGAGGTCTTGCACGTGATGGCCGAATTCGTGCGCGACCACATATTCCTGTGCCAACGGCCCACCGCTGGAACCAAATTGGTCCTTGAGCACCTGGAAGAAGTCGGTGTCGAAGTACGCCGTCTTGTCCACCGGGCAGTAGAACGGGCCGACATCTGTGCTGGCCAGTCCGCAGCCGGTGTTGACCTGGCCGCTGAACAGCCGCACATGCGGGCGGGTGTAACCGTGCATCAGCTGTTTCCAGACCGCGTCGACGGAATTGCCGGTGGCCACCACCCGGCATTGCACGTATTTGTTGGCATCAGCCCCGGTGCGGCATTGGCTCAAGTCGAATCCAGGTGCCACGTCCTCATTGGTGTTGATTGACTGCTGAGAGACCACGTTGCCAGGATCGACACCCAGCAACATCGCGACCACAACGATTAGTAGCCCCCCGAGACCGCCGCCGATGGCAATCCCGCGCCCGCCACCCCCACCGGAACTCGCCGTCGTGCTCGTGTCAATTTGCATACCCTCGTTGAAGGTCATCGCACGTTCTCCGTTGCGTGTAAGTCTGAGATCAGCTTCCCACATTGCCACCGGGGATGGTTACTTCTTGCCGCGCTGGCGGACGCTGCGACCAAAGCAGAGCGTTTCAACAGTCCCCGGCCGGGTAGTCGGTCCGCGGCTGGCAGTCCTGGCCGGCCGAGCGGCGACTGTCCGGTCGCACAGGAGGTTGATCATGGGAGAGCATGCCGGGGGACTGTGATGCGCGTTATCGGATTCGAGGAGCACTACGCGACACAAGAGTTCTTAGCGGGACCGGGACGCGAGTTCATCGAGCGCATGTCGCGGGCGACAGCGCAGACCCCGATGCCCGGCGCCGAACGTCTCGTCGAGCGGCTAACCGATGTGGGGGACCGTCGTATCGCGGAGATGGACGCTGCGGGCGTCGACGTCGCGGTGTTGTCGCTGACCGCGCCGGGACTCGAGCAGCTGGCACCCGCAGAAGCGATCCCATTCGCGCGTGATACGAACGACTACCTGGCCGACGCGGTCCGGCGAAATCCTCAGCGCCTGCGTGGATTTGCCGCGCTGCCGACAGCTGACCCGCCCGCCGCCGCCGACGAGTTGCAACGCGCGGTGCGCGAGCATGGGTTCGTCGGTGCCGAAATCAACGGGCATTGCCGGGGCCGACGGTTCGACGACGAGTTCTTCTGGCCGATCCTGGAGTGCGCCGAGGCCCTCGGGGTCCCGATCTACTTGCACCCCACGCGACCGCCGCGGCCCGTCA
>JAFAQO010000332.1 GCA_019246375.1 Mycobacterium sp.
TTGACTGAACGTTCCTTCCGGACCGAGGTACGCGATGCGGGCCACGCTCAAACCCTAACCGGTCTTGCGCCCCGGCCGCTGACCTAGTTAAGTTAGGCTAACCTCACTACAGGAGACTTCATGACACCTGCCCAGCCCGCGCCGACGACGGCCGAACGGATCCGCAGCACCTGCGCAACGGCCGGGGCAGCGCTGCTCGCCGTCGAGCATGTTCAACCGGTAACTACTCCGCTACATCACCTGATGGGCGATGGTTCGGTCGCCGTCATGGTTCCGGTTGACGGCGCGGTGGCCGCGACTGTGGCCCGCTGCGGGCCCGGCGGCGCGCAGGCGGTGCTGGAACTGGCCGACTACACGCCACTGCCGCTGCGTGAACCGGTGCGCTCGCTGGTCTGGATCCGGGGGAGTCTGGTGCACGTTCCGCTGCCGACCGTCACCGGATTGCTCGACACGATCGCTGCCGAAGACCCGAACCCAGCATTGCTGCAGGTCGAAAGACTCGCATCAGTGCGAGTCAGCGACGGCGACACCCGGTACACGCTGTTGCGGCTGGAAATCGATTCCGTAGTGGTGACCGATGCCGCAGGAGCTGAGTCGGTCGGGGTGGCGACGCTGCTGACGGCGCGGCCGGACCCGTTCTGCGCGGTGGAAGCGTGCTGGCTGCAGCACCTGGACTGCGCCGCGGCCGGGTCCGCCCCCTGGGGCTCGACCGCTACGGCGTGTGGTTGCGCGTGGAGAGCGAGGACGGCGACCGCGACGTCCGGCTGCCGTTTCGCAAGCCGGTCGACAACGCGACCGGTCTGAGCCAGGCCATCCGAGTGCTGATGGGTTGCCCCTTCGCCAACGGGCTGCGCGCGGGGCGTTAGCCGGGTTCGGCCCGCGGGTCCGGTTACCGTGTCGGAGTGACTGCGAACCCCAGCGAAGCCAACCTCGAGGTGGTGCCCCGCCGTACCCTCGGGATCGAGCTCACGGTGGTGTTGGCCGTCACATTCGGTCTCAGCGCCGTCACCGCGATCCTGGACCTCGTCGACTCCGTGTTGCGCAATCTGGGTGCACAAAAAGTCCCGCTCAACCCCAAGCGGTCGTACTTCGACCTGGTGGATTTGGGCTTGAACTTGGCGGTGGGCGCGCAGTTGATCGCCTGGGGCGTCCTGGCGCTTTACCTGTTGTGGCGCAGCGGAATCGGTCCGGCTCGGATCGGACTCGGCAGGTTTCGCTGGCGCGCCGATCTGCTCGGTGGAATCGGGCTGGCCCTGTTGATCGGCCTGCCGGGGCTGGCGCTCTACGTCGCCGGGCGGAAGCTCGGCGTCAACGCCTCGGTGATTCCGTCCAGCTTGCGCGACACCTGGTGGCGGGTGCCGATGCTGGTAGTGACGGCCTTCGCCAACGGCTGGGCCGAAGAAGTCGTCGTCGTTGGCTACCTGCTCACCCGGTTACGCCAGTTGCGGGTCAGCACCGGCATTGCGCTGGCCTGCTCAAGCTTGCTGCGCGGCGCCTACCACCTGTATCAGGGCTTCGGCGCCGGACTGGGCAACGTCGCAATGGGTCTGGTGTTCGGGTATACGTGGCAGCGCACCGGTCGACTGTGGCCGCTGGTGATCGCCCACGGCCTCATCGACAGCGCAGCCTTCGTCGGGTACGCGCTGTTGGCCGGTCACCTCGGCTGGCTGCGTTGAGGGGCACGGCGGCACGTAGGTTGTTCGGGTGAACGGCGACCGATCACATGACCGGCGACGGTTCGGGGTGTCAGAGCCCGAGCCGTCGCCGGTTATTCGCCGTGAGCCCGGCTACCGGCGTCCGCCACCCGTCCGGCCGGCCCCGCCGTCGCGCCAAGCGCCGTCGGTGATGCCTCAAACGCAGCGCGCCCCGGCAACGCGACGCAGGCGCGCTCGGGCCAGCGTGGTTTTGCTGAGCCTGCTGATCGCTGTGCTGCTGGCCTGCGCCGGCGTGCTCGGCGCTGCGCTTTACCTGGACACCTCCCTGCACCGCAGCCCGGTGCTGGCCGACTATCCCGGTCGGCCCGCACCCGGCCGTGGAACCACCTGGCTGCTGGTCGGTTCGGACAGCCGTCAGGGGCTTACCGCCGAACAGCAGCAGGCGCTGACCACCGGCGGCGACATCGGGAACGGACGTACCGACACGATCCTGCTTGTGCATGTGCCCAGCGTCGGGTCAGACACTCCGACCACGATGGTGTCCATCCCCCGCGACTCGTATGTCACAATTCCGGGCTACGGCCGGGACAAGATCAATGCGGCTTACGCGTTGGGCGGGGCACCACTGCTGGTCCAGACGGTCGAGCAGGCCACCGGGCTACGGCTCGACCACTTTGTCGAGATCGGATTCAGCGGATTCGCCGGTCTTGTTGACGCACTCGGCGGGATCACCATGTGCCCGACCGCGGCGGTGAGCGACCCGCTGGCCGGCATCGACCTGCCGGCCGGCTGCCAGAAGCTGGACGGCCGAACCGCGCTGGGCTACGTCCGCACCCGAGCCACCCCGCGCGCCGATCTGGACCGCATGGCCAACCAGCGGCGCTTCATGTCGGCGCTGCTGCACCGCGTCAACAGCCCGGCGGTATGGCTCAATCCTTGGCGCTGGTACTCGGTGCCGCACGCCGCGGCCGACGCGCTCACCGTCGACACGGATGACCATGTCTGGGATCTGGCGCGACTGGGATGGGCCCTGCGCGGCTCGGCCAGCACCCTCACCGTGCCGGTCGGTGACTTCAGTAGCAGTAACGCGGGCTCGGTCGTGGTGTGGGACCACGACGCGGCCAGCCGGCTTTTCGAAGCGCTCGCATCAGATGCGCCAGTGCCACCGGCCGTACTCAGCGAACAACCATAGCCGCACCGAATCAATCGATTCCGACAACTCTGAAGCCTCGCGAATTCACGGCGACTATCACCAATTAGTGCTATTCACCGAGCAGATCTATAACGAATTCACTGTTTCATCTGGAGGACTTCGTCGCTCGCGAAGTGCCGACGCCGTCGACCAATCCCCATGCGCCCCACGCCGCCGGAGACCTCTGCGTCGCCGCCCAGATTCCTAGGCCCGGCTAGTCCCGACCGGCCCCGGTCAGCCCGTTCTGCAGCCAGGCCTTGGCGCGGCCGGGGTAATGTGTGGCAATCCAGGCCACCCCGACGTCGCGGCAAAAGCGAACGTCGTGGAAATGGTCGACGTTCCAGCAGTACAACGCCCGGCCCTGAGCCGCGGCACGATCCACCAGCTCGGGATGTTGGCGAAGCGTCGCGATCGACGGCCCCACCGCCGTGGCGCCGACCGTGGTGGCCGTGGTGCCGCTCAAATACCCGTAGGACCGGGTGAGCAACACCGTCGGCAACAACGGCGCGGCGCGCCGGATTCGCCAGAGCGCGATAGCCGAGAACGACATCACCACCGCTCGTGACCGGTCGGCGGATGCCGGTGTTGCAAGACCGAAGCGCTGCAACAGGGCCAGCAGCTTGCTTTCCACCAGAGCGCCGTACCGAACCGGGTGTTTGGTTTCGATGAAGATTTTCACCGGTCGGTTCCAGTCCAGGACGAGCGCCACGAGGGCGTCCAGCGTCAACAGACCCGTGTCCCCGTGGGCCCCGTCGGGACGCCAGCTGCGGTGCCACGCGCCGTATTCCAGCTGCCGTAGTTGCGCCAAAGTCATCGTGCTGACCAGACCTGCTCCAGTGGACGTCCGGTCCAAGCGGCGGTCGTGCACGCATACCAGGTGGCCGTCGAGGGTCAGCCGCACATCGCATTCGACGCCGTCGGC
>JAFAQO010000333.1 GCA_019246375.1 Mycobacterium sp.
AGGGCTGCGATGAGCTCGAAGATCGGCACATTACCGGCACTCCAGTAGCTGCTGACGTCGGTGCGCTGGACACAGTCGACCTGCATCGCCAGGGTGTCGGGGTACCAACCCGTCAACCACAGCGAGGCATCGTGCCCTGGGGCGAAAAACGCCAGGCGCAACGCGTCCAGCCGGACCGGGTCCGGCAGAGAAAGGTCACCGGCACGTATCGGAGCCGAAACAACCTCGGGCGCCACGGTTTTCCCGGAGGCTGCCGCCAAGATGACAGCGGCTACCTTGTCGGGATGGTGCGTGGCAGTTGCGCGGGCGACGAAGTTGCCGAATGCGTGGCCGAGTATTACCGCGGGCCCGTCGGCGAGTTTGTCGATCACGCAGGCAAGATCACCGGCCATGTCTTCGAAGGTGACCGCGGCCATCGGGCCGACCGAGCGGGCAATACCACGGGGTTGGGGCCGCAGCACCCGGTAACCGGCGTCAACCAGCACATCGGTCAGTGCGTCGAAGTCAGCGCCGCCGTCGCGGCCGTAGGACGGCACGATCACCACGGTCGGGCCCTGCCCCTCGATGTAGACCTCGAAAGACGCCTGTGTCGAGTCGACGATTCCGTTGTGCCGGATCATGATTAGCCTAGTTCCACGCGCAGCTGCGCCGCGTTTCGAACGATGCCGTTTACAGGTGCGGTGGTGCCGCCGTCGGTCGTGACGTACAAAACTCGGCCATGTTCTGTCGGTAGACGTCCCCATGACGCGCTCGACGGTCCGATGAGTGCTTCGTCGAACGGGTCGCCGATGAGGTGGCGGACTTCGCTACCGCGGCGAGGCTGCAGCGGCACCCGGTCGATGGTGTTGGCGCGGTGGCGGGTGACGTAGGCAAACCCGGTCTCGTCGTCGAGGCAGAAATCATCGGCGTTGTCAATCGCGGCGACAAACTCCGGCGGCCCGGCCGGCTCGTGCGTGAAGGGGTTGACGGCGACGCGCATGAACACTTTCTGCGCTGTCGAGGTGTAGTACAGAAAGCCGCTGCGTGGGCTGTAGCGCACACCGTTGACGCCGGGCTGCGGTGGTGGCGGCACGCCGCTGTCGGGATCGAAAGCCATGGTGTCGTGGGCCAGCCACACTCGCGCATTGACAGTATGGGCCTCGTCGGCAAGGTCGAGCCGCCAAATCAGGCCGGCGAAGCAGTCGGCGATCGCCAACACTCCGGGCCCGAGTGCGCAGGTGCCGTTGAGTCCGCGGGCGCGGTCGTCGAACCGGTAGATGGTTTCTGCGCTGACGTGCTTGCCAGGAGCCCAGCCGGTGAGATCGACTCGGACGAGCCAGGATTCGTGGGTGGTGTAGCCCTCGGTGAGGCAGATGACGAACACATCGGGGGCAATCTCGACGATCCCGGTCACGGGGTGGTCGAAACGGCGCAGCAGAAGGGGCTCGGCCACCGATCCACGCCGCGCGGGCGGAACATACCAGAGTTCTTTCTGCAGTACCGCGGTGATCAGAGTGGAGCCGTCAGCGCGCACGGCGAGGTTCTCCAGGAAGTAGCTCTCCGGGAAGTAGGCCACGGGTGTCAGCGTGACCGACGGCAGTGGTGTGATCGGCATGTTCTTATCTCCTGTCGACGGCGCGACGCTGTGATGGGGCGGGGACGGCAAAGGCGGTCAGGATGGCGCAGACCGTGTGGTAGATGCCGGCCAGTACGGTGATGTCGGCAACGCCTGCAGCGCCGAAGATCTGCTCGGCGTGGTCGTACACCGCGTCGTCGACGCGGTGGCCGGTGGACAGTTGGCGGGCTAGGCGGTGAGCCGCGGTCTGCGCGTCGGTGAGCTCGTCGGGCTCGGCACCGCCGGCCAGTTGGGCGATGACGGCCTCCGAAAGCCCGGCGTGCCGCGCGACCGCGCTGTGTGCGTAAAGCTCGTAGGGCGCCTGCCATACCGCGCCGACGGTGAGAATGACCACCTGGTGGACCCGCTCATCCCGAGAGGTGTGCTCCTGCTCGGCGCTGGGGTTGAAGGGGCCGATGAGCCGGCCGTCTGGGTCAGTAGCAGCGAAGCCGCTGCGTTGGGCCCAGGGCACCGCCGTAGCCGAGATGTGGTCAAAGAGATCGCGTTGCACCATGCTCAACTGGTCGCGCCAGCC
>JAFAQO010000131.1 GCA_019246375.1 Mycobacterium sp.
ATGGCCGAAATCCACCAGCGTGCCTACGGCATCGAGGGCGCAGTCGCGATGGCTCGCACCCGTCGGGGCGGCCAATTCGACCCGCACATCGTCGACGCGTTCGTTGAACACACCGACGAATTCTTGGCGGGCCCGCCGGCAGGCGACGTGTGGGTGGCCGCCTTGCGGGAGGCACCCGACCGCCACCAGCGGTTGGACGACCAATCGCTGGACGCGCTGCTTGCCGCGTTGGGCGACTTTGTCGATCTGAAATGTCCATTTACCCTTGGTCATTCACAAGCGGTGGCCCGACTCGCTGCCGATGCCGCATCGGTCGTGGATCTTCCGCCAGACGCGGTGGCGTTCACCCGTCGCGCCGGCTATGTCCACGATCTGGGCCGTATTGGTGTATCGAATCAAGTCTGGTCTCAGCCGCGTCCGTTGACCGCAGGCGAATTCGAGCGGGTGCGATTGCATCCCTATCTCACCGTGCGGATTCTCAGTCAGGTCCGCGGACTGGAACGGGTCGCCCAACTCGCTGGTAATCACCACGAGCATGTCGATGGTTCCGGATATCCGCGTGGCCTCTCCGGAGCCGCGCTGGGCCTGCCAGACCGCCTGCTGGCCGCGGCGGTCAACTACCAGTCGGCGTGCGAACCGCGGCCGTACCGCCCGGCGCTCGCACCGGAAGCGGCAGAACGCCGCCTGCGGGAAGGCGTGCGCGCCGGCGGACTTGATCCGGTAGCGGTCGATGCCGTGCTCCACGCAGCCGGGCGCCGTCGAGAACGGCCCAACCCCCGGCCGGGCGGATTGACCGCTCGCGAGGTGGAGGTGCTGCGCCTTGTCGCTCGCGGGGCCTCCAATAAGGAGATCGCGGCGTCGCTGGTGATCAGCGAGAAAACCGCCCGCAATCACGTCGAGCGGGCCTACGCCAAGATCGGGGTGTCAAACCGCATTGGCGCTAGCCTGTATGCGATGCAGCACGGACTCGTCGCGTCCGCCGGTAGCTGACCCGCCGCCAAGGGCGGCAGGAATGGGGCAAAAGCCTCAGGCGTGAGCACGCTATGGCGGCGCAGCATTATGCCATGACAGACATTCGGGCAGTCCGCTACCCTATTCCGCTTCTTCGGAAGAGCGGAATAGTGATTTGGTCAGCGCGGGTGTTTGGCTGCATTGAACCGGTTCTATGGCCAAGACGTCATTTTGATAGTCCTCCGACGAGGACCAAGCCCGCGAGGAGGAGCACAGACGTGACGCAACCATCTGTTAAGCCGAGAAAGGTCAACCGCGCAGTAGCGATCATTTACGGCGCGGTCGCTTACCTCACCTTCTTGGTGTCCTTTCTGTACGAGATCGGATTCATCGGCAACATCGTGGTTCCCCGCAGTGTCGATCGCGCTATAGCCGCCCCCATCGGCCAAGCCGCCGTGGTGGATTCGCTGCTGCTCGGCCTGTTCGCCGTCCAGCACAGTGGCATGGCACGACCGGCATTCAAACGCTGGTGGACGCGGGTCGTGCCGCAGCCGATTGAGCGAAGCACCTACGTGTTGAGCTCAAGCCTCGTGCTGTTACTGCTGTATTGGCAATGGCGGTCGATGCCTACCGAGATATGGGACGTGAGATTTCCGGCGGCTCGGCTCGGACTGTGGGCATTGTTCTGGGCCGGCTGGGCGATCGCGCTGGTCTCGACGTTCATGATCGGTCACTTCGATCTGTTCGGCTTGCGGCAGGTTTATCTGGCCTGGCGCGGGCAACCGTATACCGACATCACTTTTCGGACGCCGCTGCTCTATCGGATGGTGCGTCACCCGTTGATGCTGGGATTCATCATCGCGTTCTGGGCGGCGCCAACGATGACAATTGGGCGGCTGCTCTTCGCCGCCGCGATGACGGGGTACATCCTGATCGCGCTGCAAATAGAAGAACGCGACCTGGTCGCAGCGCTGGGCACCCAATACCGCGACTATCGCCGGGCGGTGCCGAAGCTGGTGCCACGACCACGGCGGGCGCGAAGCCAGTTGCCGACCGGGCCGGCCCACCACGAGACGCCTGAGCTAAGCGGAGTCGCAGTTCAACGACCCCGGAGCCGCCGGTTCCTCCACCAGCGGCTCCAAGGCGCACCCGCACGCCCGCGTCCCCAGCCCGGACCGGTGGCGGAATCGCGGCTGGCGGCACGCCTGCCCCGCCAGCCCGCATCGGCGACGGGACCCTGGGCGTAGGCACGTCTGCGACGCCCGCCCAGACCTGCCCCGGGGCGCCGAGTATCCAGCGCGTATGCGCCCGCGCCCATGAAGATCAGCAAGAAGAATGCAAAGCAGTACATGACGGCTAGCTCACCCTGATTGGCGATCGGCCAAAATCCATGCGGCAGGTGCACGGTGAAGTAGGCGACCGCCATCTCGCCGCATGCCACGAACGCGGCGATCCGAGTGAAAAGGCCGATGACGATCAGCACACCGGTGACGAGTTCAATCCAGCCCGCGTAATAATCGGGCCATTGGCCAACAGCGACCGGGGTGGGTGGTGGCACCGGCCAGTTGATCAGCTTCGACAAGCCGTGGCACAAAAACAGCAGTCCGACCACAATTCGGAAAACCGCCAGGGCGGTCGGCGAATACGTACTGAGCCTTGCCTCCATGTTGCGCGTCATGCGCCGACGATACGGGCTTAGGCGCCTAAACGTTGTCCTACAGCGCGAATTCAAGGTGATGAGTCGAGGAGTTCATCAGTGCCCTCATTGGTTGTCGGCAGCTGGACCAGCGCCGGTACGTGGCGTGGGGACGAACGGTGCCGGTACAGTCTCGCCACTATGCTTACGGGTGCGTCAACTAATGCGCCAACAAACCGTGCTGATCGATTACTCCGAACAGCCCAACGCCTTCGACGATGAGGCTGAGGAGATCGGCTCGGTAATCGCCACCCACGCGGCGCTGGGGCGGGACGCGCAGCATCCGAAGGGACAGTTCCGTAGCGTCCTTGCAAGCAGGACATCATCGGGCAGGCCAAAGGAATGCTTATGGCGCGCTTCGACATCAGCGCGATTACGGCCTTCGAACTTTTGAAGCGCCTCTCCCAGCACAGCAACACCCAGCTGGTAGACATGGCGCGCAGAGTGACGGCCATGCGCAATATGAAACACCTTTGATCGCCCGATGACGAACATTTCGTTGGCAAAACTGCCAACGCCGAACGCTGGCACGGATGGTCGTTTGCTCAGATTTATATAACCCCTGGTTACGGGCGAACGTGACGAGGGGAATATCGGGCGCTAATCCACTACCGCTTACTGCTGCGGAGCGCCAGGCGCGGCCGGAACCGGCGGCGGTGACGGGACATCCGGCACCGCTGGGACGGCTGGGACGTCAGGCACGGCTGGAGCGGCAGGCGCGGCCGGAACAGCCGGTGGCGCCGGCACCGGTGGTGGAGAGGGCGGGTCTGCATTTGCCGCGCCCATACCAAGTCCGACAGCTGTCAGGCCTATGCCACCGGCGAACATTGCTTTGGCGATGAATTGTTTGAACTGCATAGCACATCTCCTCGTGCCGTTGAAGTTAAACGCGATTGCCTCGTCAACTAGAAACTCAGCAAAAGCAGCCTAAGTCCGATAGGGCATGCGCTCAAGCGGTTTGACCTAAAGGACGCCGCCGAATTTCAGCCCCTCCGGCTGTCCATGCAAGGAATTCTCCAAGGATCGAGGCGCGATAGGGCGCAAGCTCAAAGTGGTCACGGTGCGAGTCACGCCCCGTCTGTGGGTTCCGCCCCACGATGTCCCGCACCGTGGCCCCCCAAGGGGATTGACGTGGTGCGCCAAGCTAAACCCTGCGATCGCCAATTTTCTTGTACCGCAGGGGCTTCCAACCAAAAGGCGTACTGGCCTCAGCAAACATGAAAATCTTGTTGGACAGGGTCACGACAATCTCTGCTCACACCAGCCGCACCCGGCCGCCGCAGCGGGCTGGCGTTGGTGCGGACGTAGGCGACCAAAAACGCTGCCACGAGCTTGAGTAACTAGTGTGCAGCTTGCCTGGCCATTGAGGCGGGCGTGCGCAAGAGTTCGCCCTCCGCTTGACTGAAACAGGTCAGGCTGTGGTGTGGACGATCAGCACGTCAGTTGTGGACCTGCGGGAGACATTGCCCGGAACGGAGAACAGCCGCCCAAGGATCGCGGATCGTGCGTTCAGTCCCACATTGCCGACCACCAGCAG
>JAFAQO010000150.1 GCA_019246375.1 Mycobacterium sp.
GTAGGCACGTGGTTACTGCCGGCGCTCGGTAACTGGTGCGGCTAGCGCACCTGCGCTCGGCCGCGCTGCAGTACGGCCTCGCGGTTGGCGGCGATGTCCTCGCCGCTGGTCCGGTATAGCCTGGCGGCGGTCGCCTCGAGCCACAGCCCCTCGGCGGTGTGCGATTCGTCAATACGGTGGTACGACGCCAGCAGTGCGCGCACCGCTTGCTGGTTGTTGCCGACAATCGACGCTGCCACCTGCCGGGTGGCCGACAGCAACTGGTCGTGCGGTACCACTTCGGTGACCAGGCCGGCCCGTAGCGCGTTGTCGGCCGACAGGTAGTCACCGGTCAGGCTCATCCGCCTTGCCAATCCGACCCCGACCTTCTGCGGTAGCCGCACACTCAACCCCCAGGTAGGCAGCAGGCCCACCCGAGCGTGGGTGTCGGCGAAGCGCGCGCGCTCGGAGGCGATCAGGATGTCGCAGTACAGCGCCACTTCCAGCCCGCCGGTGACGGCCGCCCCGTTAATCGCGCCGATCACCGGCTTGCTCATCGCCGGCCAGCGCGGCGAGATGTCCGGCAATACCGACTGTCCGCCCAGCTCTTTGAGGTCCAGCCCCGCACAGAACACCGGATCAACGCCGGTGAGGATGATCACGTCGACGTCGTCGTCGATCTCGGCATCGGAAAGGGCGCCGAAAAACCGATCCCGCAGCGCCGCCGACAGTGCGTTGCGGGCCTGCGGCCGGTTCAGGGTCAAGGTGCGCACACGCTCGTCGGTGTCGATCAGCAGGATGTCGTCGCTAGCCATAGCGCAACCGTAGTCAGTCCGCTGGACCCGCCGCGCCCGCCCTATCGTTGACGGTATGTGCCGGAACATCACCGAACTGCGCGGACTCGAGCCTCCCGCTACGGAGGTGGAAATCGAGGCCGCGGCGCGCCAATACCTGCGCAAAGTCAGCGGCATCACCCGCCCGTCGCCAGCAAACGCTGAGGCGTTCGACGCCGCAGTCGCCGAGGTCGCGGCGACGACGGCACGGCTGCTGGACGCCCTGCCAGCGCGGCGGCAACCTCCCAAGACGGTGCCACCGCTGCGCCGTCTTGACGTGGCGGCGCGATGACGACACAGACCGCGACGGTGCCCGCACTCAAGGAGTGGAGCGCGGTCGTGCACGCGCTGCTCGGTGGTCGCCAGTGGGTGCTGCTGCGCAAAGGCGGCATCGGGGAGAAGCGGTTCGAGGTGGCGGCCCGCGAGTTCCTGTTCTTTCCGACGGTCGCCCATAGCCACGCTGAGCGGGTCCGGCCCGAACACCGAGACTTGCTTTCCCTGGCGGCCGCCGACAGCACCGACGATCACGTCGTGGTCCGGGCAGCGGCCAAAGTCATTGCAGCGCTGCCGATCAACCGTCCTGACAACCTCGAGGCGATCGCGGATCTGCACATCTGGACTTCCGCGTCGGTGCGCGCCGACCGGGTTGACTTCCGGCCCAAGCACCGGCTGGCTGTCCTGGTGGTGTCGGCCATGCCGTTAGCCGAGCCGCTCCAGCTGCCCCGTACTCCCAGTTACGCGGGCTGCACCAGCTGGCTACAGCTGCCGGTGACGCCGGAACCCGGCCCACCCGTGCATGACGACGCGGCGCTACAACGAGTCGCCGCCCGCGTCCGCGACGCTGTGGGCTGACGCCGCGCGCGAGCTCTGATCCACCAGCACCGCACCGTCGGGGCCGTCGCCGAGTGTCTGAAGCGAAATATCTTCACCGTGTGCCGTGAGCCGGACAATTTGGGCCAGTTGCTGCGGCGCATCACATTGCAGATAGTGATCCGCGGTCGGCAGGATCCAGTAGCGGTTACGTCCGGGTTTGTCTTTGAGGAACGCCTGCCACACGAAGTTGGCGACGCGAACGGGGGAGACGTTGTCGTGCAAGCCCCACACCAGACTGGTGTTGACCTTGTTTTTGGAAAGTGCCTGCAGCCAATTGGTTTCGTCGGCGGCGCGCTCATTGAGGTACTGGATCGAATCCGGCAGTACGTCGATCTGGTCGTTGTGTGCGAAACACTTTGCCAGCGCTTTAATTTCGGGGTCGGCAGGCGTTCGCCGCGGCATAAATGTGCTCGCGCCCATCCCGGCCGCAAGCATGTCCGGCGTTGTCGCGCGCGCTGCGTCACGCGCCGTCGTGGGGTCAAGCAGCGCGGTTTGAAAAGCCGTGAGGTTGGCCAGCGGCAGGTAAATGTTGGCGTTGGTCAAAATGACTTCGGACGGTACAGCCGGCTCGTCTGTGGTCGCGAACATGTCCAGTGCAATCATGCCGACACTGGTGCCCCGGTTGTGCGTGAGCATCGTGTATCGCTCCAGCTGCCACACGCGGGCAATCGCGTGGATCAACAGGCGGGCATCGTCGTAAAGCGAATACGCGTACGGCGCGGGCGGCTTGTCGGAAAGCCCATAGCCCGGGAAGTCCAACAGGAAGATCTCGAAATCGCTGCCCAGTTCACGCGTCAACGCACAATAGTCAACGCTTGCCGTCGGGAAGCCGTGAACGCAAACCAACGCCGGTGCCCCCGGTGTGCCGCAACGTCGGCTGAAGATTTCGACTTCCGCGCCCCGGTTGGCGGCGGTTGATGACTGCCAACGCCAGTGTGTTCCGCCGCTGCGCCAGTCATCGAAGATGTCCAATCGCTCAGCCTCCTAAACCTACGACGCCGTGTGAGCGGGCGATGGGAAGCAGCAGCCGGGAGTCGCCGAAATGCACCGCGTGCGTGGCCGTTTTCAGCTGCTCGCCCGTCGCTACCGGCTCGCCGGTCCCCAGGTTGCGCGCATAGCGGGGATGCGAGCCGCCGGCGATCAAGACCCGGATCCGCGAGCCGGCGCGGAAACGGTGTGCGATGGCGTCGAGTTCGACCTGCACGGTGTCTCCGGCGTCGCTCAGCCGGCGGTATGCGTCGCTGACGTTTCGTGACTTGCCGTCAGCGTCGACCTCACTGACCCGCACGAACACGTCGACGTGGGGATTGTCCGAGGTGTGCCGCAAGTCGACGACAGGATTGCCGTGCACGCAGAGATCTTCGCTGAGCGCGTCTCCGGTGAAGCTGAGCACGTCGTCGCGCTGGGCGAGCCGGTTGTCGGCGTGGTAACCGCCCTCCGGTGACAGCATCCGGCCGCCGACAGTGGGTGTGGGGTCGGCCGGGTCGTAAAGAAACGTCGCCGGCTGCGCGCCCGGGGGTGCTGGCGTCTCGGCCAGTCGGCCACCGGGCTGCAGATACAGCGCGTGCTCGCTGGTCGGCGGTGGCCAATCGGTCATGCTGCGCCAGCC
>JAFAQO010000173.1 GCA_019246375.1 Mycobacterium sp.
ACCGTGGGCGCCAGACTCACATCGAGAACGTTGTAGGTATTGGCGCCAATCGTTTCGGTGCCGCGACAGTACCGCACGGTCACCACGTCGTCGCGGTGGCCGATGATGCCTTCGGTGAGCAAAAAGCCTTGTGCCAGTTCGAAATCCGAACCTGGTGTGCGCATGGTCACCGTGAGCGGACGGCCGTTGACCCGGATCTCGAGCGGCTCCTCGACGGCCAGGGTTTCGGGCCGCGCTACCGCGGCGTTTGCGCTGAGGTGTTGTGCCGGCCGACGCGCCGTTACCCGACCCATGCGTTGTCAGCCTTCCAGTCGCTTCGCTCAGTCTAACCATCGGGGGAGCCGCCCATCACCCGCGCCGCGGCGGCGCGCAAACGTCGGGTGGCCGCCACCAACCGCGGGAACTGCGGCCCGCGGTCGTCGCCGCGGGCGGGACGGCCGGCGTCGAGCCGGGTTCGCTGCGGTACCACGACGTACTTGGGGTCGCGCGTGGACTCCACCCCGGCCTCGAACACGCCGAACCGCTGCAGCGCGCTGCCGGCGAGCAGTGCCAGCCCGCACGCGGCGGCCGCCGCCCGGCTACGGCGTGCTACCACTGTGCCCAGCGCCCCGCCGACCGTCAGGTACTCCGCCCACATATGCAGCCGGTGCGACTTCCCGGTCGTGTACGCCTCGGCCACCAGGCCGAGCCGCTGCTCGAGCAGCCGAGCCGCTGCGACCTCCAGCCCAGCGCCCACGACGGCCAGCCGCCGGGCCGGACCAGCCTCGCCGACCGGGCTCAGCAGCATGCCCAGCCCGCCGCCGCTGGCCGCAGCCGAGCCGGTGAACACGAACGGAAGATAGGGGTGCGCCTCCCGCCACGCCGGGACAGCGGTCTGCGACAGCAGCACCGCGGTATAGGACGCGACCCCCGGGGCGACGGCCGCCGCCCACAGCCCCGCCGGCCGTGCCGAGGCGCCCAGCAGCTTCCCCGGCCAGGAGCGCCGCAACACCCTGGGCATCAGCTCCGCAACCCCGGCCAGCCCGGCGCCCGGTCCGTACGCGACGAGGATCCACGTGCCGACACTCATCGGCGAACTCGGCTTCGCCACCCGCAGCATGTGGTGGAACCGCTCCGGGCGGCCCAGGTCCGCGACCAGGAAATACATGCTTGCCAAGATGCCGGCCAACGCTCCGATCCTGCTCCCCCGGCGCAGCGCCGGCCGACCAGTCAGGTCTGCTCCGGCGGCCACCAGCGCCGACCCCGCCGACAGGCCCCCGGTGAACAGGTACGCCGGAACCTTCCACTCCCACACCGGCTGCTTGAGCACCGCACGCCCGTAGTAGGACCGGAAGTCCGCCCGCGGCACCGCGAGCTGCTCCCGAAGAGCCCCGCCGCGCGTCATCGCCGTCCCCGCCCCATAAACGCCGACACCGCCGCGGCGACGAACACCGACGCCGCCATCCCGGCGTACTTCCACATCGACGGCGCATCCCGCGTCGGCACCACCGGGTCCGGCGGCAACCCATAGACCTCGGGCTCGTCCAGAAGCAGGAAGAACGCGCCGTCGCCACCCACCCCGTCGTTCGGGTCATGGCCGTAGAGCCGCGCCTCGGGCACCCCCCGCTCGTGCAACTCCTCGACGCGGCGGGCGGCGCGCTCACGCAACTCATCGAGCGGCCCGAACTGGATGGAGTCGGTGGGGCATGCCTTCGCGCACGCCGGTTCGAGCCCGTCGTGCAACCGGTCGTAGCACAGCGTGCACTTCCACGCCCGCCCGTCACCCTCACGCCGGTCGATCACCCCGTACGGGCAGCCCGAGACGCAATAGCCACATCCATTGCAGATGTCGGGCTGTACGACGACGGTGCCGAACTCGGTGCGGAACAACGCGCCCGTCGGGCACACGTCCAGACACCCCGCATGGGTGCAGTGCTTGCAAACGTCGGAGCTCATCAGCCAACGGAAAGCGGTGCGAGTTTCCGCTCCGCTGCCCTCGCCCGGGCGCTCAAACTTCGGCATCCCGAGGTCCACCCGTGTGGTGTCGGGCTGGGCCTGCTCGATGAACGCGACGTGCCGCCAGGTGTTGGCGCCCAGCATGCCGGTGTTGTCGAAGGACATCCCCAGCAGGTTGAAGCCGTCGTCGGGCACCTGGTTCCACTCCTTGCAGGCCACCTCGCAGGCCTTGCAGCCGATGCACACCGAGGTGTCGGTGAAAAACCCGAGCCGCGGCGGGTGGTCGGAGTAGCCGGCGTTGCCGGCGGGATCCTCTAGCGGCCCATACAGATTGTTGTTAGTCACGGCTGCGCCTCCGGCTCACTGTGCGTGGTCTCGTCGGGCCCGGTGGTGTCCACGTGAGTGCCCGTCGCCGCGGTGATGCCCGCGCGGCGTCGGTAGTCGGCGACGTAGTCGAGCAGCGCCGGTCCACGCGGCCGCCGCCCCGGCCGCACGTCACAGGTGGCGACCTTGCTCTCCTGGATGAACACGTTGGGGTCGACGACCACTCCCAGCAGATCGTTCACCACGTCACCGTCGACGAGTCCGGCCTGGCCCCAGTGGTAAGGCATCCAAACCTGGTGCACGACACGATTTTCGATGCGCAGTGGCTTCATGCGGTCGGTCACCAACACTCGCGCGTCCACCGCGGTGCGGCTGGTGATCACGTGTGCCCACTCCATATGCGCCAGCCCACGCAGATCCGCCAACTCCGGCGAGACCTCCACGAACAGCGCCGGCTGCAACTCCGCCAGATAGGGCAGCTGGCGGCTCATCCCGCCGGCCGTGTGGTGCTCGGTGAGCCGGGCCGCGGTGAACACGAACGGGAACACCTCGCCGTGCGCCTCCGGCGGTGACGGGTTCGACGGGTTGTCCGGGCGGCCGTAGACGATCCGCGTCGGGTTGCCCTGCTGCGCATACAGCGCGTTGCGCACCGGGGACTCGTGCGGCTCGTAGTGCGTCGGCAGTGGACCGTCTACCAGGCCGTTGGGTGCAAACAGCCAAGCCTTGCCGTCGGCCTGCATGACGAACGGATCGTCGCCGCGCAACGCCTCGACACCCACGGCGCCTTCGGGCGGCCGGTAGTCCGGCGGCTTGGTTTTCTCGAAGTCGGGGATGTCGTGGCCAGTCCACTCGCTCTTCTCCGGGTCCCACCAGATGAGCTTCTTGCGCTCGCTCCATGGCCGACCCTGCGGATCGGCCGACGCGCGGTTGTAGAGCACCCGCCGGTTCATCGGCCAGGTCCAGCCCCACTCGGATTCGTAGGGCCCCTGCTCTTCGTGCGGTTTGCGCCGAGCTGCCTGGTTCACCTCGTCGGCGTACACGCCGCTGTAGATCCAGCAGCCGCAAGCGGTGCTGCCGTCGGCCTTCAGGCTGGTGTAGCCGTCGACCGTACGTCCGGTCGCCACGTCGATGCCGTTGATGTGCCGCAGCACGTCCGCGCCGGACGGCTCGTCACCGTCGGTCGCATAGTCCCAGGCCAGTTCGAGCAACGGCCGGTCGCGCTCGTCGGTCGAACCGGCCAGCTTCTCGCGCAGCCGCCGGCCCAAATGGTAGAAGAACCACAGCTCCGAGCGGGCGTCGCCGGGCGGATCGACGGCCTTCTCGCGCCACTGCAGCATCCGCTGCGTCTGGGTGAACGTGCCGGCCTTTTCCACATGCGACGCTGCCGGGAAGAAGACCACCTCCGTCCGGCAGATTTCCGGGGTGATCTCGCCGGTCTCGATTTCCGGGGCGTCCTTCCAAAACGTGGCACTTTCGATCAGCACCAGGTCGCGCACCACCAGCCAGTCGAGGTTGGCCATGCCCAGCCGCTGCAGGCGTCCGTGAGCTGACCCCACGGCCGGGTTTTGGCCGAGCAGGAAATAACCGGACACCTTGCCGTCGACCATGTCCATGACCGTGCGATAGGTGCCGTGGTCGCCGCTGACCCTTGGCAGGTAGTCGAAGCAGTAGTCGTTGTCCGCGGTGGCGTTGTGGCCCCAGTACTCCTTGAGCAGCGAAACCATGTACGCGTCCGCGTTGTGCCAGAAGCCCTTCTGATCCTGGCTTCTGACCCGGTCGAGGTAGTCGGAGAGGGTGGCCTGGCCCGCGCGCGGCATCGCAAGGTAGCCGGGCAGCAGGTCGAACAGCGTCGGCACGTCCGTGGAGCCCTGGATGCTCGCGTGTCCGCGCATCGCGAAGACTCCGCCGCCCGGCCGGCCGATGTTGCCCAACAACAATTGGATGATCGCCCCGGCGCGGATGAACTGAGCCCCCATCGAGTGCTGGGTCCACCCCACGCTGTACACCAGTGCCGCCGTGCGCTCGCGCCCGGAGTTCTGCGTCCACGCGTGCGCGACCTGCAGGAAGTGCTCGGCCGGCACGCCGCACACCCGCTCCACCATCTCCGGGGTGTAGCGGGCGTAGTGCCGCTTGAGGATCTGGTAGACGCAGCGCGGATGCTGCAGCGTCGGGTCGGCCGGGATGTCGCCGGAGGCTCCCTCCACCGCGACCCCGCCGGATCCCAGCTGATTCGGGGCGGCCTGTTCTTTGGCGGCTGTGCCGCCGCGGCCGCCGGGATGAGTCGACTCGTAATGCCAGGTCAAGGGATCGTAGGAGGCGGTCTGGTGGTCGTAGCCGCTGAACAGCCCGTCGAGATCCTCGGTGTCCTGGTAACCCTCGTCGACGAGGAACGAGGCGTTGGTGTAGGCGACGACATACTCCCGGAAGTCCAGCTCATTGGACAGGATGTAGTTGATCACCCCGCCGAGGAACGCGATGTCACTGCCCGCGCGCAGCGCCACGTGCCGGTCGGCGACCGCGCTGGTGCGGGTGAACCGCGGGTCGATGTGCACCACCGGGACGCCCCGCGCCTTGGCTTCCATCACCCATTGGAACCCGACGGGATGGGCCTCGGCCATGTTCGAGCCCATGATGACGATGAAGTCCGAGTTGACCAGGTCTTGCTGGTAGTCCGTCGCTCCGCCGCGACCGAAGGAGGCTCCCAGACCGGGAACCGTGGCGGAGTGTCAAATACGGGCCTGGTTCTCGATCTGCAGCGCGCCCAACGCGGTGAAGAGCTTCTTGATCAGGTAGTTCTCTTCGTTGTCCAGCGTCGCGCCGCCGAGACTGGCGATCCCCATGGTGCGGCGCAGCGTGTTGCGGTCGGCGTCGAAGTCCTGCCAGCCCTTGCGACGGGCGTCGAGCACCCGGTCGGCGACCATGTCCATGGCGGTGTCGAGGTCAAGCTCCTGCCACTCGGTGGCGTTGGGCGCGCGGTAACGCACCTTGGTTTCGCGCTGGGGCCCGGTGACCAGTTGCTTGCTTGCAGATCCTTTGGGGCACAACCGTCCCCGGGAGATTGGGCTGTCCGGGTTGCCCTCGATCTGGACGACCTGCCCGTCTTTGACGTACACCTTCTGTGCGCAGCCGACCGCACAGAACGGACAGACGGAGTGAGCGACGTGGTCGGCGGAGGCGGTGCGGGGCGTGAGTCCCGCAGAGCGGGCGGACTGGGCGGCCTTACCGCGACCCAGTGCGTCGGCACCGGTCAGCTGTCGGTAGACCGGCCACGACTGGATCAATTTCCCGATATCCATGTGCTTGCCCTCCGTCCAGTGCGATGGCGGCTACCCGGCCGTCTTCTGATCAAACCACTGAGCGTGTGTCGTCGCTGCCGCGCCGGGTGATCTGCCGCGCGTCGAGCTGCTCCAGCAACGGCACGGCGACGCGGCGGGTGGTGCCCAGCGCGCGCCGGGCCTGGCTGACGGTGAACGGCTGCGGCAGCCTCGCGAGGATCGCGGCCGCGCGGTCGAACGCGTCGGCACCGAGCACAACCCCTTCGGCGATCCGGGTCAACCGGCCGGCCCGCGCCGCCGCGGCGAGCTCGCGGACGCCTAGCTTGAGCTCGGCCAGCTCGTCGGCCTCCGGCGCGCGAAACGGTTCGGCGGCGAGCCACTCCTCCACCGTGCGCACCGCCTTGTCGACCCGTGGGGGCAGCCTCGCACCGGGTGGCCGGACCAGCCCGTCGACCACCTCGAGGCCGGTGCCGTCGAGCAGCTTGGGCACCAGCTCGGCGGCGGGCAGCCCGACCTGCTGCCGCAACGTCTCCAGCGGCATCCCCGCCGCGATGTCGTGCTCATCGGCCCAGCGCCGCACCGTCGCGACCATGTGTTCGCGCCGGCCAGCCCACCACTGCGGGTCCACAACCCAGTCGCCTATCCGTTGACCAGTCGCCGGCAGACCCATCGCGCGCAGCTGTTGCGCCCGGATGCAGTCAGGCGGGCGGATGCGCCCGGTCGCCAGCTGATGCGCCCGGACCCGCGCGGCGCCACGGCCACGCAGCCGCGGAGGCCGCACGTCGAGCACCTCGATCCCGGCGGCGATCCGATGCTCGCCCGGGTCGCGCAGCAACCCGGCGTCTCCCACACGCAACGGCAAGGGCCGGGTCAGCCGCAGCCGCGCCCCGGCCGTCCCGATTTGACGCACCTGCACCGGCACGGCCGCGGACCCGATGTGCAGCACGAGCTGGCGGTGCAGCTTGCCCGCTGACCGCAGGGCGACGTCGACCTCCACGGTGTCCAGCCACGCGCCCGGAGTCCGAACGGCATCGCCGCGACCGATCTGCTGCCGGTTCACGCCGCGCAGGTTCACCGCGACGCGTGCCACCGCACCGACTTCGGTCCGTTCCCGGCCCAGCGACTGCAGGCCGCGGACGGTGACCCGCCGCCCGGCGTGCTCGAGTTCATCGCCCACCCGGATCGTGCCGGCGGCCAGCGTCCCGGTGATGACGGTGCCGGCCCCGCGGACGGTGAAACTGCGGTCGACCCACAGCCGCAGGTCGGCGTCGCGGTCCGGCTGCGGCAGCCGGTCGGTCAACGTCAGCAGCTCCGCGCGTACCTGATCCAGGTCGGTGCTGAGCGCGACCGGCGAGTCGGCGAGCGTGGTGGCGGCGAACCGGTCGCGCGCCTGCTCGACGGCGGGCCCGGGATCGGCGAGGTCGGCCTTACTGATCACCAGCAGCGCGTGCCGAACCCCGAGCGCGGCCAGGGCGGCGAGATGCTCCTCCGACTGCGGCATCCAGCCCTCGGTGGCGGCCACCACGAACATCGCCGCCGGCACCGGCCCCACTCCGGCCAGCATGTTGGCGACGAATCGTTCGTGGCCCGGCACGTCGACGAACGCGAGCTGACGCCCGGCGAGCTCAGTCCAGGCGAACCCGAGCTCGATCGTCAGGCCCCGGCGCTGTTCTTCGGCCAACCGGTCGGGCCACATGCCGGTGAGCCGGTGCACGAGGGTCGACTTGCCGTGGTCGACGTGCCCGGCGGTGGCTATGACGAACATGCCCGCACCGCCATCACCAGCAGCTCGTCCTCCTCCGGCGCCACCGTGCGCAGATCCAGCAGGCACCGGCCGGCCTCCAAGCGCCCAACGACCGGCGGGCTGCCGACCCGCAGCGCAGCGGCATACGACTCGGGCAGGCTCACGCCGGCGCTGGGGAGTTCCACGCCCGGTGCCCCGCCGCCGCCCACAGCCGCGACGCAGTCGACCGGTCGGGCCTCGGGCAGCTGCGCGGCGAGCCGTTCCGCGCGGGCGCGAAGCCGCGTTACGTCGGCGGCCAGCGCTTGGGCCACCGGCGGCGGTGGGCCCACCACGGTCGCTTCCAGCGCGGCGAGGGTGAGTTTGTCCACCCGCAGGGCACGCGCCGCCGGATGCCGGCGCAACCGCTCGATCAGCTGTGCGTCACCGAACAGTAGGCCGGCCTGCGGGCCGCCGAGCAGCTTGTCGCCGCTCGCCGTAACCAGGTCCGCGCCGTCCCGCAGCGTCGACGTCGCGTCGGGCTCATCGGGCAGCACAGGATGCGGCGCCAACAGGCCGGAGCCGATGTCGACCACCAGCGGGACATCGAGCTGCGCCAGCTCGGCGACGCCGACCGCTGAGGTGAACCCAGTGACGTGGAAATTCGACGGGTGGACCTTGAGCACAAAGCCGGTATCCGGCCCGATCGCGTCGGCGTAGTCGCGCAGGCTGGTGCGGTTGGTGGTGCCGACTTCGCGGAGCCGGGAGCCGGTGGACCCCAGCAGCTCGGGAATCCGGAATCCGTCGCCGATCTCGACAAGCTCGCCGCGGCTGAGCACAATCTCCTTGCCCGGAGCCAAGGTGAGCGCAGTCAGCAGCAGCGCGGCGGCGTTGTTGTTGACCACATGCACACCGCCCGCGACGGGCACCGCCCGGGCCAGCGCCGTCAGCACGCCGCGGCCCCGGCGGGCCCGGCGACCGGTCACCAGGTCGAACTCGACATCCGTTGCCCGGCCGGCGGTCACCACGGCGTCGAGCGCGGCGCGGGACAGCGGCGCCCGGCCCAGGTTCGTGTGCACGACGACGCCGGTGGCGTTGACGACCGGCCGCAGGCTCGCTGCGGTGGCCGGGAGTGCGGCGATGGCGTGCTCGACGACCTGCTCCGGCTCGATCTCGCCGTCGCGCGCTCGCTGCTGAGCGGCGGCGATCACCGATTTGACCAGCGTTCGGCCCAGCACCCGCCCGGCCTCAGCGAGGCGGGGGTCGGCGAGCAGCACGTCGGTGCGGGGCACGCGGCGCCGCGGGTCACCCATGTCAGATCCGGGGAGCACGGCGGAGGCGGACGGGAATCGAACCCGCCAGCGACAGCAGCTGCCGCTCGACGATTTTGAAGACCGTGCCGGTCACCAGACCGGATACGCCTCCCTGGGACATGGCGACAATTATGAACGCCATGACCTACCGGCTGACCCAGTACGCGCACGGCGGTGGCTGCGCCTGCAAGATCCCACCGGGCGAGCTCGAAGACGTGGTCACCGGGATGGGCACCGCAGGGCCGCGCCATCCGGCCGGCGAGCTGCTGGTCGGGCTGGAAAGCGGCGACGACGCCGCCGTCGTGCTGATCGAGGGCGGCACGGCGCTGATCGCGACGACGGACTTTTTCACCCCGGTGGTGGACGACGCCTACGACTGGGGCCGGATCGCGGCGGCCAACGCGCTGTCCGATGTGTACGCGATGGGGGGGCGGCCGGTGGTCGCGGTCAACCTGCTGGGGTGGCCGCGCGACGTGCTGCCGTTCGAGCTGGCGGCCCAGACGCTGCGCGGCGGGCTGGACGTGTGCGGCGCCGCAGGTTGCCACCTCGCGGGCGGGCACAGCGTCGACGACCCCGAGCCCAAGTATGGGCTGGCGGTCACGGGCATCGCGGACCCCGATCGCTTGTTGCGCAACGACTCTGGCAAAGCGGGCATGCCGCTGTCGCTGACCAAGCCGCTCGGGATCGGCGTACTCAACAGCCGGCACAAGGCGACCGGAGAGCGCTTCGAACAGGCGATTGAGGTGATGACCACTCTCAACGCCGCGGCCGCCGGCGCGGCGCTGGCAGCGGGCGTCGAGTGTGCGACCGATGTCACTGGTTTCGGGCTGCTCGGACACCTGCACAAGCTGGCCCGGGCCAGCGGCGTCACAGCAGTGATCGACTCGACGGCGGTGCCCTATCTGGATGGGGCGCGGGAGGCGCTGGCGGCCGGTTACGTCAGCGGCGGCACCCGGCGCAACCTCGACTGGGTGGCCCCGCACGTCGACCTGTCCGCCGTCGGCGAGGCGGACGCGCTGCTGCTCGCCGACGCCCAGACCTCCGGCGGTCTGCTGCTCGCGGGCGAGATCCCGGGCGCGCCCATCATCGGAGAGCTCGCGCCCCGCATGCAGCACACGATTGTGGTGCGCTGACAATCCGCGTGCGGTGGCTTTTCCGCAACCGGGTTTGTTCCGGCGTACTGATGGGCAGGCACAACAACGAACACCGAATCGCCAGGAGGCAAGCAGATGAGTTCTGTCCCGTCGATCACGCTCAATGACGGCAACACCATCCCGCAATTGGGTTTCGGCGTTTTCCAGGTCGAACCGGATCAAACTGCCGCAGCGGTACGTTCCGCGCTCGAAGTTGGCTACCGCCACATCGACACCGCCGAGATGTACGGCAATGAGAAGGAGGTAGGCCAGGGCATCCGCGAAGCCGGACTGGACCGCGGCGACGTGTACATCACCAGCAAGCTCAACAACGGCTATCACCGCCCCGACGACGCGCGCCGTGCCTTCGACGCCACATTGAGCGCGCTGGGGTCTGATTACGTCGACCTGTTTCTGATCCATTGGCCGCTGCCCACGCTTTATGACGGGGACTTCGTCTCCACCTGGACCACGCTGGAGGAATTCGCCGAGGACGGCCGGGCACGCAGTATCGGCGTGTCGAATTTCCAGGTGGACCATCTGGATCGACTGACCGGGGCCGCGGACACCGTGCCGGCTGTCAACCAGATCGAGGTGCACCCCTACTTCACCAACGAGCAGGTGCGCGCCTACAACCGCGAGCACCGGATTGCCACCGAGGCCTGGTCGCCGATTGCGCAGGGCAAGGTACTCAGCGACGAGGTCATCACCAGCATTGCCGATGCGCACAGCAAAACGCCTGCCCAAGTGGTACTGCGCTGGCACATTCAGCGCGGCGACATCGTATTCCCGAAGTCAGTGCACCCCGAGCGGATGAAGTCGAACTTCGACATCTTCGACTTCAGCCTCAGTAGCGCTGAAATGGATGCCGTGACCGGCCTCGACCGTGGCGAATCGGGCCGCACGGGTCCCAACCCCGACACGTTCGACTTCATCCCGGACTGACGACACATCAGCCGATCAGATGCTCGGCCCGCTTGCCGCCGTCCCACCGGCGCAGGCCGGCGAAGCTGCCGTCGATCTGCGTGGGCCGCCCCGCGATGCGCAACGCTCGCCCCAGCTGCCCGCCGCCAATCCGGCGGCCCAGCGTGACGTGCCCGGTCCACTGGCCCGGCAGGCTGTTGGCCATCGGCCCCGGCGACACATGGGGCGAAGCCAGCCGATACACCTCCGCGTGCAGCGCCAGCAGTTCGGTCGTCGGCACCACGAGCCGCGCCAGGACCGGCTTCGCCCTGCCGAACAGCAGCGGCGCGCCGACCGCGCACGCCAGCGGTAGCCATTGGCTGACCGGAGCCAGCAGCGCGTCCACGTCCACCGCGATGCGTTCGGCGACTACCAGTGTCACGTGCGGACGGCCGGCCGGGGCCTGGCTGGGCAGCCCGGCGTAAGCCAAGTCGTCCCAGATGTGGCGGATCGCCGCCTCGGTGTCAGGGTCGAAAACCAGCTCGATCGAATGGACCATCAGCGGACCAGAGCAGTGACCCAGTCGCGGTCGAACGCCTGTGCACTCATCGCGGCGAACTCCGCGGTGTCCATCAATCCGGCCCCGGCAGGCAGGACAGCGCGCACTGGCGCCAACCTGGCCAACGCGGAGCGATTGGAGGTTTCCACCGCCCCGGGCGAGGCGGGCCAGCTGCCGATCACCAGCCCGGCACAGGAAATCCGCTGTGCCGCCAGTGCTTCCAACGTCAACGCGGTGTGGTTGAGGGTGCCCAGCTCGGCGGTGGCCACCACCAGCACGGCAGCGTCGAGGTCGACGGTCAGATCGCGCAGCGTGACACCGGCGTCGACGAGCTCGACCAGCAGCCCACCGGCGCCTTCGACCAGGGTCAACCGCCCGGGACGATCGGTGCCGCGGACGAGACGCAGCACCTCATCGCGGGTGGGCAAGCCCGTCCCGGCCTGCTCGGCGGCGGCTACCGGTGCCATCGGTTGCGGATAGCGTGCCAACCCGAACAGCTGCGTCACTCCGGCCAGTCGGCTCACGCCGGCCAGATCGTCGTCGCCGGCGTCGACCCCGGTCTGGACCGGTTTGCACACCGCCACGTCCACCCCGGCCTGGCTGGCGTGGCAGGCCAGCGCCGCGGTGACCACCGTTTTGCCGACGCCGGTCCCGGTACCGGTGACGACCAATACCGTCAAGGCCGTGCGATTGGAAGCCCACGCAGCACCTGTGTGAGCACCTGCCGGGCCAGCTCGAAGTCGTCGGCGGTCAACGATGCGCGCGCAGTCAGCCGCAGCCGCGACGTCCCGGCCGGTACGGTCGGGGGCCGGAAGCAGCCGACCCGCACCCCGGCGTCCAGGCAGGCGGTCGCCGCGGCCAGCGCCACCTCCGGATCACCCAGGATCACCGACACCACCGCCGATTGCGCTTCGCCGCGCGCTATCCCGCAAATCTCAGCCAACAGGCTCGCATGGTGCAACACCGCCTTCGGTCGCCACTGCTCTGCTGCCAGCACGCGTAGCGCGCTCAGCGCGGCGCCCACCGCCGCCGGCGCCAGGCCGGTGTCGAAGATGAACGGCCGGGCGGCGTCGATGAGATGTCCACGCACGGCCGCAGAGCCCAGCACGACGCCGCCTTGGCTGCCGAGCGACTTGGACAGCGTCGTGGTCATCACGATGTCGGACAACCCGGCCAGTCCGAGTTCGTGCAGCAGCCCACGTCCACCCGCACCGCGCACTCCGACGCCGTGCGCCTCGTCGACAATGAGCAGCGCCCGGTGGCGACGGCACACGTCGTGCAGCCGCTGCAGCGGAGCCAGCGCGCCGTCGGCGGAAAACACCGAGTCTGTGACGACAACGGCACGCTCCTCGTCGCGGGATGCCAGGGCCGCGTCGACGGCGTGGACGTCGCGGTGCGGCGTCACCACCACCCGCGCCCGCGACAGCCGACACGCGTCTACCAGTGAGGCGTGCGAGTAGGCGTCGGAGACCAACAGCGAACCCGGACCCGACAAGCCGACCACCGCGCCGAGGTTGGCCGTATATCCCGACGAAAACAGCAAACCCGCAGACGCGCCGACGAAATCCGCGAGGGCGCATTCGAATTCCTGGTGCAACTCGGTGTCGCCGGTGACCAGCCGCGAACCGGTCGCACCGGCGCCCCAGGCCCGCAGCGCCTGCACACCACCGTCGATGACGGCGGGATGCTGCGAAAGGCCCAGGTAGTCGTTGGACGCCAGGTCCAGTTCGGTGGCGACCGCAGGACGCGGCCGCAGCGAACGCCGTAACCCGGCCTGCCGACGCTGCTGCTCGACGGCATCCAGCCAAGCCAGCGGTGATACGTCGATCGGTGCCTTCATCACCGGTTCAGCCTACGAGGCGCGCGACCTCGACCATTGCCGAGGTGATCTGCGTGATCTGTCCCGGCAGGCAGATGAACGGCGGCATCGCGTACACCAGGTCGCGAAACGGCCGCAGCCACACCCCGCGGTCCAGCGCCGCCGGGGTGGCGACGGCGAGATCGACCGGCCGGTCGCATTGGATGACGCCGATGGCGCCGCACACCCGGACGTCGGTCACTGTGGGCAGTTTGCGGGCCGGCTCCAGCCCCGCCGCCAGTCCGGTGCTGATTTCAGCGACGGCCTTGCGCCAGTCCGAGCCAAGCAGCAACTCGACGCTGGCGACCGACACCGCGCAGGCCAGCGGGTTGGCCATGAACGTTGGTCCGTGCATCAGCGCGCCGGCCTCACCCGAGCTGATGGTGTGGGCGATGTTGGTGGTGCACAAGGTCGCGGCCAGGCTGAGGTATCCGCCGGTGAGCGCCTTGCCGACACACATGATGTCGGGGCTCACCGCGGCGTGGTCGGCAGCGAACAACTCGCCGGTGCGGCCGAAGCCAGTGGCAATCTCGTCGAAAACCAGCAAAACCTCGTGCCGGGTACAGATCTCCCGCAGATCGGCCAAGTAACGCGGGTCATGGAAGCGCATCCCGCCGGCCCCCTGTACGACGGGCTCGACGACGACGGCCGCCAGTTCGGCGGCGTGCTCGGCCAGTTGCGCCTCAAAGCCTGCGCTGTAGCCCGGGTCGTAGCCACGGGGCACTTGCGGGGCGAACACTTGCGCGGCCAGCACGTCAGTCCACAACGCGTGCATGCCGCCCTCGGGGTCGCAGATGCTCATCGGCGTGAACGTGTCACCGTGGTAACCGCCGCGCCAGGTCATCAGCCGCCGTTTGCCGGCCCGGCCACAGCTGCGCCAGTACTGCAGCGCCATCTTCACCGCAACCTCCACCGACACCGAACCGGAGTCGCTGAAGAACACGGTGTCCAACCCCGCCGGGGTGATCTGCACAAGCAGTTGCGCCAACCGGGCCGCCGGCTCGTGGGTAAGCCCGCCGAACATCACGTGGTTCATTTCGGCGAGCTGGGCGGCCAGCGCTGCGTCGAGGGCCGGGTGACCGTGGCCGTGGATCGCGGTCCACCACGAACTCATCGCGTCGAGCACGTGGACCCGCGCACCGTCGTAAATCAAGGTCAGCCACGGCCCGTGGGCGCCGACAGCCACCACCGGCGGCACGGCTTCGGCGCCGATTGTGCTGTAGGGATGCCACAAATGGGCGGCGTCGATCGCGCTGATCTGCTCGGGAGTCAACGCCGACACGGAACCCGAGCGTAATGCAGACACCTGAGCCCCATCGGTCGCAGAAACGCCGAATATCGGGGAGCATTGCCAGGCATGGCTTCGCCGCATCAGCCCGTTGACCCGTGCCGCGGCGGCGACACCGACGCCCCGCCGGTGGCCGACGACCACGAACCCCGGATTATTCGGCTGCGGCTGGTCGTCTGGGACGTGGTCTGCACCGTCGCCCTCTTGACGGTGCTCTTCGTCGTCGCCGTGACGACGCCGTTGCCGTCGCTGCTCTTCGGCTTCTTCGCGGATGTGTGCACGGAGGACACGTGCAGACCAGTGCCGTACGGGGTCGACTACTACATTTTCCCGGTGGTGTGGGGCGGTATCGGTGCGGCGTGTGCCGCGGCGATCATCGGCCCGTTCGTTTCCCTCCTTAAGGGCTGGTACATGTTCTTCTGGCCGCTGCTGGCTGTCGTCGTCCTCATGCTCAGCTCGCTGGCCGGCTTCGCTATGACCGATTTCAGCGAACATTACTGGCACTGACGCCTGCGGCGGTTCGGCGACGCCGCCAAACCGCAGTCGCGACGGTGCCCGATGAGACCGAAATCACAACTGCCCGCGAAGGATTGGCAGCGGGAACGTTAAGCGGTCACCGTTCGGTCACGGTACGACAAAAAATCTTCCCGCCGGCTCGCCAGCTATGGTCACGGCGCCCACGTGTTGCCAAAGTGGCTGTAGTGACTGTTGTTAATTGCACGGGCTCAGCGCTGAGGCCGAGAAGGGAGGATTCGGAGATGAGACGCACCTACGCCGTCGCGATCGGCCTGTCCCTGTCGGTCGCCCTGGCCGCAGTCGGGCCCGCTCTCGCGACTGCTGACACGAACACTGGGTCACTGAGCCGTCAACAGGCCATCAACCACGTGATCCAGCGCGGGCTTTCGCAGCGCGGCGTGCCGTACCTATACGGCGGTGGCAACGCCGCCGGGCCCACTCGGGGTACCGGGTCGAATGCCGACACGGTCGGATTCGACGCCTCGGGCCTGGTGCTGTACTCGTTCGCCGGCGCCGGGGTCAAGCTGCCCCGTACCTCGGCTGAGCAGTGCAACGCCGGTCGTAAGGTCCCACCGGCACAGGCGCGTCCGGGCGATTTGATCTGCTACGGCCCCGGCGGTAGCCAAACCGTCGCGATATTCCTCGGAAACGGACAGATGCTGGAAGCCACTGAGCCCGCCGTCACGGTGTCGTCGGTACGCACCTCCGACATGACTCCATACCTCACCCGCGTAATCGACTCCTGATCGGGAACTTTCGCGCGGACCCGCTGAGCGGCCGGTCAGTCTTACTGCGGGCCGTGTCTCCCGGGGATAGGCCACGGTTTAGGTAGATTGTCTGTCGATCATGATGACCGCATCTCCGACGCCTCCGCCGGCCCCCATTCCGTGGGCGGTCGCTATGGGAAACCGGAAGTCAAGTTTCTACCGCCACGATCTCGATGGACTGCGCGGTATCGCCATTGCGCTGGTCGCCGTGTTCCATGTCTGGTTCGGCCGGGTGTCCGGCGGCGTTGATGTGTTCCTGGCGCTGTCCGGGTTTTTCTTCGGCGGCAAGGTGCTGCGCACGGCGCTCAACCCGGCGTCATCGCTGGCACTGCGGCCGGAGGTGATGCGACTGCTCCGTCGACTGCTGCCGGCCCTGGTCGTCGTGCTGGCCGCGTGCGCGGTGCTCACCATCTGGGTGCAACCGCAGACCCGCTGGGAAACATTTGCCAACCAGAGCCTGGCCAGCCTCGGCTACTACCAGAACTGGGAATTGGCCAACACGGTGGCCGACTACCTGCGGGCAGGGGAATCAGTCAGCCCGCTGCAGCACATCTGGTCGATGTCAGTGCAGGGCCAGTTCTACATCGCCTTGCTGGGCCTGGTCTTCGGGCTCGCATATCTGTTGCGAGGCCGACTTGGCAGCCGCCTGCGGGCTGTATTCATCGTCCTGCTCAGCGCGCTGACGGTGGCGTCGTTTTGCTATGCGATCTTTGCTCATCAGGCCGATCAGGCGGTGGCCTACTACAACAGCTTTGCGCGTGCCTGGGAGCTGCTGCTGGGCGTACTCGTCGGTGCGCTGGTCCCCTACATCCGCTGGCCGATGTGGCTGCGCACCGCGATCGCCACCGTCGCGCTGGCCGCAGTGCTGTCCTGCGGTGCGCTGATCGACGGCGTCAAGGAATTCCCGGGGCCGTGGGCGTTGGTACCCGTCACTGCAACGGTGCTGTTCATCCTTGCCGGGGCGAACCGGCATGCCGCTCCCGCCGCCGGCGGACGGATGCCACTGCCCAATCGCCTGCTGGCGACAGGGCCGCTGGTGACGCTGGGGGCGATGGCCTACTCGTTGTACCTGTGGCACTGGCCGCTGCTCATCTTCTGGCTGTCCCATACCGGTCACCGGCACGCCACCTTCATCGAAGGCGCTGGGGTACTGCTGATCTCCGGTGTGCTGGCCTACCTCACCATGCGGTATGTCGAGGACCCGTTGCGGTACCGCGCAGCGGCCCACAGCGGGTCCTCGACGCGGGCGCCCGCTCTGTCCTGGCGGGTGCGGCTGCGCCGGCCGACGATCGCGCTCGGCTCAGCGGTGGCGCTGCTGGGTGTGACCCTGACCGCGACATCGTTCACCTGGCGCGAACACGTCACCGTGCAACGCGCGGCCGGCAAGGAGCTGAGCAGGCTCAATTCCCACGACTATCCCGGCGCCCGCGCCTTGGTCAAAAACGTGCGGGTGCCCACCCTGCGGATGCGGCCCACTGTCCTGGAATCCAAGAACGATCTTCCGCGGTCTACCCGGGACGGCTGCATCAGTGACTTCACCAATCCCGCGGTGATCAACTGCACTTACGGCGATGAGAATGCGAGCAGGATCATCGCGCTGGCCGGCGGGTCACACGCCGAACACTGGCTCACCGCACTGGATCTGCTCGGCCGCATACACCACTTCAAAGTCGTGACCTACCTCAAGATGGGCTGTGCGCTGTCGACCGAGGAAGTGCCCCTGATCATGGGCAACAACGCCGCCTATCCGCAGTGTCACGACTGGGTGCAAACGGTGATGGCCAAGCTGGTCGCCACGCATCCCGATTACGTGTTCACCACGTCCACCCGGCCATGGAACATCAAACCTGGAGACGTGATGCCCGCTGGTTACATCGGGATCTGGCAGCAGTTCTCTGACAACAACAT
>JAFAQO010000392.1 GCA_019246375.1 Mycobacterium sp.
GGCGCCATCGCGCGGACTGTCGCCGTTGGCGCCACCCCCTCGCCACGCGACAACAGCCAATTACGCAGCGCACCGGTAATGACCGCCATCACCACATCGTTGACGTCGCAGTCGTAGCGGGCCCGTACAGCCCGGAAGTCCTCGAGCCGTCCGCGCGCAACGGTAAACAGTCGGTTGCGGGAGATCGTGGCGTTGAGCGGGCTGTTGGGTGCGGTCCCCCGCGCCACCGCGCGCGCGGTGTCCAGGAATCGCCGGCCGACATCGACGTATAACCGCGAGTTAGTGGTCAGCCCGACGACCGCGGAGCCGACAGCCTGCAACTGGCTTCTCGGGCCGGACACCCAGTCTCCGATCGCGCCAAAAAGCAGCTGGGTGGGGCCGGGTTCGCGGCCCGGTACCCAGATGTCTTCGGGAAATGGTGGTGGGCGGCGCGTCCGGTCGGCGATCACATGCGAGAGCGCTAACGCCCTCACCCCGTTGACCAACGCTTGATGCGATTTTGTGTAGATCGCAATGCGGTTTCGGGCGAGACCCTCGACCAGGTACATCTCCCACAGTGGCCGGGCCTTATCCAGTGGCCGCTCGGCCAGGCGGGCGACCAGGTCGTGCAGTTGGTCGTCGCTGCCCGGCGACGGCAGTGCCGACCGCCGGATGTGATAGGTGATGTCGAAGTCCCGGTCGTCGACCCACACCGGCCTGGCCAAGCCCAGCGTCACTTCACGGATTTTTTGCCGATAGCGCGGTATCTGCGGAAGCCGCTGTTCGACGGTGGCCAGCAACGTCTCGTAGCTCAACCCGGCGCGTGGCCGGCGCAGGATCAGCAATGTCCCGACGTACATCGGGGTGGCGGTGTTCTCCAACCGATAGAAGGACGCATCCGCCATCGACAACCGCGTCAGTTCCCCTCCCCCTTGCTATTTCGTAGCCCATTGGCTAACGGTGTTGTCGCTCACGGTAATCCCCGACTCAGGCGCAGAGCAGAGCGGGTACGCGAATGCGCCGACTGTGCGATGATCATCGCAGCTGTCTGCCACTCTCCAGCAGGCTCGCCCCTGTTCGATCGACCGCTGGAGAATGCACGTGACCCTCAGCCTCAACCCCCGCAACCCCCACGCCGTCAGCCCCGTCGTCGACTATGAGCCGCCGGTCCGAGATGTCCGGTCCTGTCGGCAGGCCTCTCTCGCGGCCGTGCGAAGCCGTACCGGACGGCTCACCCGCAGCCCTGCCGGCCGGGAAACGGCGAATCGGATGTCCCCGGCGCTGCGGCCGGCGGCGGTGTTCGCCGAGGCTGCCCTGCGTCGAGTGCTGGAAGTCATCGACCGACGCCGTCCGGCTGCGCAGCTGCGCCCGCTGCTGCCCGCCCCACTCGTCGACTCCGTCCTCTCGGTGAATCAGATGGCAGCCGGCCGCCAGGCCGCGGCGGTGCTGCGCCGAGTGCGGCTGCAAGCGGTCACCGGCCACGATGGCCGCACGATCGCGGCCGAGGTTTTCGGGACCTACAGCCGCGGGCGCCGGATCCACGCTATTGCGTGCCGCGTCGAGGAGCTGCCCGCAAGCAACGGAACCCAATGGCAGGTGGTCGCCCTGCACATCGGTTAACAACCGTCCTGTCCAGGCCGCCGCAGATCCGGCATTGCCGCCGGCCGGGGCGCCGCCGGACCGCTAAGCGGTACCGGGCCGCCTGTGAAGCGGGTCAACACCGGACCGACGATGGCGACGATGAACACGTACGTCATGGCGAGGGCAGCGACTCCGGCCATCGACGAGCCAACCAGACCGATGATGACCAACGAAAACTCCGCTCTGGCTATCAGCATGGTGCCGGCACGCAACTGTCCCCGGCGCGCGACGCCCTCCCGGCGAGCCGCGAACATTCCGGTGGCCAGCTTCGTCGCTGAGGTGACGGCGGCGAGTGCAATTGCTACCCCCAGCGTCGGCACCAGCTGCCGAGGATCAACCGACAGTCCGATGCCGAGAAAGAAGACCGCCGCGAACAAGTCCCGCAGCGGAACCAGCACCCGGCGGGCTCGTTCAGCAGTCTCCCCGGTCAGCGTCAGACCCACCAGGAAAGCGCCGACAGCGGCCGATGCATGTATTTTCTCGGCCAGCGCGGCCACGATGAGCGTGATGCCCAAGACCCGCAACAGCAGTTGCTCGGAATCGG
>JAFAQO010000527.1 GCA_019246375.1 Mycobacterium sp.
CACGCGCGCCCGCAACCACCAGTAGTTTTGCCGGTAGCGCAATGGCATCAGGCTTGTCAATGTTTGCCCCGTCCATGACATGACTGGCCGCAAACCTACCGTCCGGCCGAGCACGCCGGAGCCCGCGGAGGCCAGCAGAATATCCCAGGGGGACTCGCTGTCCTGCGGTGTGAGCCGGAGAGCCAGCCCGATGATGTCGGGCAGTGCCCCGGGCGTTCCGACAGCCTTGGACACTCGGGCAACGACATCCGACGACGGTATTGGCAGGCCGCCATTGGCCGGCGCCAGTCGCTCGATTGAGCCCTCGGCAAGCACACCGTCAGGATGGAAGATCCGACGGTGGCGGATAGCAGACGCCCAACGAAACGGTGTAGCCGCGAGGTCGGAAACATTCATCGATTCGGAGTTCCCGCTGCCCCCGACACCCAAACTGCTACCACGCGGTATGCGATTGGGTGCGTCACTAGGTTGTGTTTTGTGGATATCGAGTCAACGCAACAGGTGCTGCAGGGCACGACGGCAGTGGTGACGGGCGGTGGTCGCGGCCTGGGCCGAGTGCTCGCCCAGGGGCTCGCCGGCGCCGGGGCTGCTGTCGGCCTGATCGCCAGGTCGACCGATCAGCTCGCGGAATCGGTGAGAATCGTTGAGGAGTCTGGCGGCGTTGCGGTGGCCGCTACAGCTGATGTCGCCGATCCGCGTACTGCCGCAGCTGCGATGACGCAGCTGCGAGATCAGCTGGGGCACATCGATTTGCTGGTGAACAATGCCGGTGTGAGCGGGCCGGTGGGGCCGGCATGGGAGGTAGCGGAAGAGGACTGGTGGCACACGGTCGAGGTGAACCTGCGCGGCGTCGAGGTGTGCAGCCGGCTGGTACTGCCTGAGATGATTGCCCGCCGGCGCGGGCGCATCGTCAACATCACGAGCCGAGCCGGGGTTTATCGGTGGCCGCTGCTTTCGGCGTACTCGGTGTCCAAGGCGGCAGTAGTGAAATATGTGGAGAATCTCGCGCAGGAAACCAAGCGATACGGCCTGGCAATCTTCAGCCTCCATCCCGGTATTTTGCCGATTGGTTTCGGAGAGCTGGCGCTTGCCTCGGCCAATGTGCCGGTCGTGGGGCCGCAAGCCGGCGTGGGCGGCTGGATCCGAGAGGAACTCACTACCGGCCGAGGCGCCGAGCCGCACGAGGTCGCCGAGCTGCTGGTACGCATCGCAGCCGGCGACGCCGATTTGCTCACCGGGCGCCACTTGACCGTTGATGATGATTTGGATGACTTGCTCTCACACATCGAGGAAATCCGCGGCGACGACTCGTACTTGCTGCGGGTGCGCACTTTGACCGACACCTGATCCAAGCGATCCGCTTGATGATTTTGGTTGTGGGAACTCTCTGCTGATGAATAACGGCATCATGCTCACTGTCGACCGGGTGATCCCAGCCTCGGTTCAGGCGGTGTGGAAGCTCCTGGTCGATCTCGATGAGTGGCCGCAGTGGGGTCCGCCGATCCGGCGTGCCGAACTTAAGCCGCCGCACAAAGAGCTGACGTTGCATGCGACGGGCACCGTCTACACCTGGCTGCCGGTCCCGGTGCCGTTCGTCGTCACCGAGTTCGAACCGGAAAGATTTTGGGCGTGGACGGTGGCCGGCCTTCCCGCTACCAGCCACCGGGTAGATCCGGTAGACGACCGGGCACGCGTCGCCATCGGCGTCCCCTGGTGGTCGGCGCCTTACCTGACGGTATGCTCAATCGCCTTGCGGCGCATGGAAACAATGCTTACCGTGCCGCAGTAGTCGTCGGCTCTTGAGCTGCGCTCTCAGCACCGAAATAGCCGGGAAGTGAGCGCGCACCCGGCACCCGCCGTGGCTACCCGAGGCCACGGAAAGTGTGGGCGGCGCTAAGCACGTCTGGCCGCGGCGACAGCCTCGCGGTGGTCGACGAAGCGGGTGGGGTAGTTCGGCGCTGCGTCCGCCCCCAGCTCCCACGGCGTATGCACCTTGGCCGTTGCGATGTGAGCAAGTTCGGGGACCCAGCGCCGCACATAGTCGCCGTTAGGGTCATAACGTTCGGCTTGTCGCAGCGGGTTCAGCACGCGGTATGGGCGGGTGTCGGTGCCCGTGCCGGCCACCCACTGCCAATTGAGTTGATTGTTGGCGACGTCGCCGTCGACGAGCAGGCTCATGAAGTGCGCGGCGCCAAGCCGCCAGTCCAGTTGCAGGGTCTTCGTCAAGAAGCTCGCGGTGATCAGTCGCGCCCGGTTATGCATCCATCCTTCGGCGGCGAGTTGGCGCATCCCGGCATCGACGATCGGATATCCGGTGCGGCCGCGGCACCAGGCATCGAACTCCCCGGAGCTCTGCCGCCAGCCGTTGTTTCTGCTCCGGTAGTCCTCGTGAGCGGTTTCGGGACGCGCCGCCAAAAATTGGGCGTAGAAGTCGCGCCAGGCGATTTGGCGGATGAACGCCGTACACCCTTCAGTGGAAGACCGGCTGCGGTAGACCAACTCGACCGGCGAGATGCAGCCGAAGTGCAGGTACGGCGACAGTCGCGACGTCGCGTCGGCGGCCAGATCATCGTGACAGAGGTGATACTCGTCGACCGGACCCGCCAGCCAGTTTTTCAGGATCCGTCTTGCGGTGGTTTCCCCACCGACTGCCAGCTTCGGTGATGGCGCTCCTGGACATAACTGGCTCGCTTCGGGAAGCGGTTCACTATGATTGTCAACGACATTCAGCGTCGATGGTGCGGGCAGCACACGCCGTGTGGCAGCATGCAGCCACTTGCGGTAGTAGGGCGTGAACACCGCGAAGTGATCCTGCCCGCCGTGCGGGACCAGCTCACCGGGCTCGGAGACGGTGACGCTTGACGAGTGCACTTCAAGGCTGCAGTCATGCGGGGCGAGGCGTTCCCGCAGTCGGTGTTCTCGGCGCCGAGCGTAAGAGCTCACGTCGGAAGACATGTGCACCTCTGTGATCGACAGTTCCACCACGAGCCGCTCGACTTCGGTCACTAGCGGCCCGCGACGCACGATCAGACGGCCGCCGCGGCGCCGCAGCTCGTCGTCGAGCTCCGCGAGCGCGGCGGCGAGGAAGCTGGCCTTGTTCGGAGTCATGTAACCGCTGGACGCTATTGCCTCGTCGATCACAAACAGCGCAACTATCGCATCGCCGCTATTCTTTGCGGCGGCGAGAGCCGGATTGTCATGAACTCGTAGATCTCTGGTGAACAACGCCATTGTGACGGTCATATGGTGTCCTTTTCGGTGAGTAATGCGCGCGGACGGGTTGTGGTACAACGCATCACGGTGGGCTATCGCCGAGTCGCTGTTGTTGAGCCACCACCTCGTCGATATCGCCGAGCCGTTGCATGCCGGCCAGCG
>JAFAQO010000336.1 GCA_019246375.1 Mycobacterium sp.
CGCGCCGTCGGTGGTGGGAGCGGGAGTCAGCGCACTGGCCGCAGGCCGCTTCGCCACGCCGGAGCAGCTCAAGGAGGTCGCCGCACTGTTCGACAGCGTTGGCGGCGTGCTGACCGTGCCCGAGACGCAGCTCGACGCGGTGACCGCGGTGTCCGGTTCTGGTCCGGCGTATTTCTTTCTGCTGATCGAGGCGCTGGTGGACGCCGCCGTCGCCGTGGGCCTGAGCCGTCCGGTGGCCACCGAGCTGGTGGCGCAGACCATGGCCGGCTCGGCGGCGATGCTGCTGGAGCGGCTGGAACAGGAGCGGCAGGCCGCAGATGCGGCGGCTAACTCGCGTGCGGACACGACCGCTGCGCAATTACGCGCGACTGTTACTTCGCCGGGCGGAACGACGGCTGCTGCGCTGCGTGAACTCGAACGCGGGGGGTTGCGCGCCGCTGTCGATGCAGCGGTTCGCGCCGCAAAGAGCCGCGCTGAACAGCTAAGAAAGACATCCGAGTAATTCAGCCAATTTTACGGATTTTCCCTCACCCGTCGCAGTAACCCCACTAGTCCCGCTATTCTCCTTCCTGTAAGCACGCGTCGGTGCCAGCGGTGGGGAAGCCACTGGAACAGCGCGCGCCTGACTGATTGGGTAGCGATGACGTCTATCAATGGGCCATCGGGGCGGGATTCAGCTGGCGGTAAAGCGGCGCGGGACAGCGGCTCTCCCGACGGCCAGCAGGCCAAGACTCAGTTTCTGACTGTGGCCGAGGTGGCGGCGCTGATGCGGGTCAGCAAGATGACCGTCTACCGCCTGGTGCACAACGGCGAGCTGCCTGCGGTCCGGGTCGGGCGCTCTTTCCGGGTGCATGCCAAGGCCGTACACGACATGCTGGAGACGTCGTACTTCGACGCTGGGTAGCCGTCCAGCGCGTGAAAATGCGCTGAGGGTCCTGCTCGCCATCTAGTGCCGGTTTCCGGTTCGGCGGGGCCAGCCGGTAGAGTATGCCGGTCATTTCATACGCCGGCCACAGGCGGACTTAGATAGCGGGGTCATGGGCTCAGTAATCAAGAAGCGGCGCAAGCGCATGTCGAAGAAGAAGCACCGCAAGCTGCTGCGTCGCACTCGGGTGCAGCGCAGAAAACTCGGGAAATAAACTTCGCGGGCGCTGCCCGTCACTCGTTGGTTACGCTGTAGTTTCCAAATGCCGCTAGGCTATCGGGGTGGATCAGCCTGGCGGTCGAACTGGCAATCAAACAGACAACCGCATGGATGCAAGCACCACAAAAAGCACTACACCTAGCGATACCGTGCACTATCCAAAAGTTGTGCTGGTCACCGGCGCATGCCGGTTTCTGGGCGGCTACCTGGTTGCCCGGCTCGTGCATAACCCGTTGATCAATCGGGTCATCGCGGTCGACGCGATCGCCCCCAGCAAGGACATGCTGCGTCGGATGGGCCGCGCCGAGTTCGTCCGTGCAGACATCCGAAACCCGTTTATCGCCAAGGTGATCCGAAATGGCGATGTCGATACGGTGGTGCACGCGGCGGCGGCATCCTACGCGCCCCGATCCGGCGGCGGGGCGGCGTTGAAAGAGCTCAACGTGATGGGCGCGATGCAGCTGTTCGCGGCCTGCCAGAAGGCGCCGTCCGTGCGTCGCGTCGTGCTGAAATCAACGTCGGAGGTATACGGGTCCAGCGCGCACGATCCGGTGATGTTCACCGAGGACAGCAGCAGCCGTCGTCCGTTCCGCGAGGGCTTCCCCAAGGACAGCCTCGACATCGAGGGTTATGCGCGTGGGCTGGGCAGGCGCCGGCCCGATGTCGCGGTGACGATCCTGCGACTGGCCAACATGATTGGTCCCGCGATGGAGACCACGCTGTCGCGATACTTGGCCGGGCCGCTGGTGCCGACCATAGTCGGCCGCGATGCCCGCCTGCAGCTACTACACGAGCAGGACGCGCTGGGCGCGCTGGAGCGCGCCGCAATGGCCGGCAAGGCGGGCACGTTCAACATCGGCGCCAGCGGCATCATCATGCTGTCGCAAGCGATCCGGCGGGCCGGCCGGATACCGTTCCCAATACCCGGATTCGGGCTATGGGCGCTGGATTCGCTGAGGAAGGTTAATCGCTACAGCGAGCTCAATCGCGAACAACTCGACTACTTGAGTTTCGGGCGGGTGATGGATACCACCAGGATGCGGGAGGAGTTAGACTACCACCCCAAGTGGACGACAGCCGAGGCGCTCGACGATTACATTCGCGGCCGAGCCTTGACTCCCATTATCGACCCGGAGTGGGTACGCTCCTTGGAGGGCAGCGCGGTGGCAGTAGCACAGCGCGTGGGCAGCCGGACATCCATGCTGCCACTAGGGGGAGGGTGAATTCATGGCGGGCGATTCCAAGGCGAAAGTGATTCCGCTGCACGGGGATTCGGGTCGCGCAGCAGCACAGCGGCGCGCCGGTGCGTCCCGTCGCCACCCCTCGCTGCTATCTGACACCAACAACCGCGCGTCGGACGAGCAGATCGCGGCCGTCGTCCGCGAAATCGATGAACGCCGTCGCGCCGCCAGCGCGGCGCCGGACAGCGAAGCGCCCCCCAACGAACTCGCTCGTCGGGTTGGTACCGTCGCTGAATTCCTGCGTCAGCGGCTGACCGGCGACTACCGCGTCGACGAGTTCGGGTTCGACCCGCACTTCAACGACGGGATCGTGCGGCCTTTGCTGAGGTTCTTCTTCCGGTCCTGGTTCCGGGTCGAGGTCAGCGGCGTCGAGAATTTGCCGGACCGTGGAGCCGCGCTAGTGGTGGCCAACCACGCGGGCGTGCTGCCGTTCGACGGGCTGATGGCATCGGTCGCAGTTCACGACGAGCATCCGGCGCACCGCGATCTGCGGCTGCTGGCGGCAGACATGGTGTTCGACCTGCCGGTGATCGGCGAAACCGCGCGGAAGGCCGGCCACACCATGGCATGCACCACCGACGCGCACCGGCTGCTGGCTTCCGGGCAGCTGACCGCGGTGTTCCCGGAGGGATACAAGGGCCTCGGTAAGCGGTTCAAGGACCGCTACAAGCTGCAGCGGTTCGGTCGCGGCGGCTTCGTGTCGGCGGCCCTACGCACCAGGGCGCCGATCGTGCCGTGCTCGATCGTCGGCTCCGAGGAGATCTACCCGATGGTGGCGGACGTCAAGCTGCTGGCCCGGCTGCTCGGCATGCCGTATTTCCCGGTGACCCCGCTTTTCCCGCTAGTCGGCCCGGTCGGGATGGTGCCGTTGCCGTCGAAGTGGCACATCACGTTCGGTGAGCCGATCTCGACCGCCCACTACGACGCCGCCGACGCCGACGATCCCATGGTCACCTTCGAGCTGACCGATCAGGTGCGCGAGACGATCCAGCAGACGCTGTATCGGCTACTGGCCGGGCGCCGCAACATGTTCTTCGGCTGAGCGATCGCTGTCAGCCGCGAGCGTAAGGTCAGCGGCGAAAACGCCAAGCGTCATCTCGCACCAGCGTTACGCTCGCGACGAATCAAGCGGCGCCCTTGACCAACGTGAACTGGCAGACGTCGGTGAAGCCGGTGCGGAACAGGTCGGCGCAACCGGTCAGGTACTTCACGTAGCGCTCGTAGACCTCTTCGGACTGGATGGCAATGGCCTGATCCTTATTGGCGCGCAGCGATGCTGCCCACGAGTCCAGCGTCCGTGCGTAGTGCAACCGCAGCGGCTGGACCCGCGCCACCTCGAAACCGGCCCTGGTCGCGTACTCCTCGACAAGAGCTACCGACGGCAACCGGCCGCCCGGGAAGATCTCCTTCATGATGAACTTGACGAAGCGCAGCAGGCTCATCGTCACCTTCAGCCCGCGCTGCGCGACTTCCTCAGCGCTGGCGTTGACGATGGTGTGCAACAGCATCACACCGTCAGCGGGCAATGTCTGGTAAGCCGTCGCGAAAAAGTCGTGATAGCGATCGAACCCGAAATGCTCGAACGCGCCGATGGACACGATGCGGTCCACCGGCTCGTGAAACTGCTCCCAGCCCTGCAGCCGCACCTCTTTCGACCGGGGGCTGCTCATCTCATCGAACGACTTCTGCACATGCGCGGCTTGATTTTTGCTCAGCGTCAGGCCGATCGCGTTGACGTCGTAGCGGTCGATCGCGCGCCGTAAGGTGGCGCCCCAGCCGCATCCGACGTCGAGCAGCGTCATACCGGGCTGCAGCCCCAGCTTGCCCAGCGCCAGGTCGATCTTGGCCAGCTGGGCCTCTTCCAGCGTCATGTCGTCGCGTTCGAAATACGCGCAGCTGTAAGTCTGCGACGGGTCGAGAAACAGCCGGTAGAAGTCGTCGGACAGGTCGTAATGCGACTGGACGTCTTCGAAGTGCGGTCGCAAATCGGTATCCGTAATCTCGGCAGCCCCCTGATTCATAGCGGCCGACCCTAGGCCCTGCTGACGATCGACGCAATTGCGGCCGCGGTCGCCTCGGCGTCGGCCTCCTGGTGGGCCGACTCCCCGATCATCGTGACGACACTGGTCACCACCGGGTTGCCGTCGGCGTCGGTGACCTCGCTGCGGATCTCGGCGATCACGGTGCCATGCGACTCGATGACCGAGTCGAGGTAGGCGTCGAAGTACAACCTGTCATGGGCCAGGATCGGCCGGTGGAACTTCAACTTCTGGTCGCGGTGGAAGACCCGGGCGATGTTGATCGGGATGTCGAACTTCGTGAAAAGCTCCAGCTGCAATTGCCGTCCGGCAATTGCCAGGAACGTCACTGGTGCCACCAGCGCCGGATATCCCGCTTCTGCTGCGGCAGCCTCGCTGAAGTACGAGGGATGGTCGTCTTTGACCGCACGCGCGAACTCGCGGATTTTCTCCCGGCCGACGTCGAAGTGGTCATGGTGCCGGTAGTGCTTCCCGATGAGTTCTCGGGCTTCTACGGGAACTGACATGCCGGTAGTGCTCTCCGCTCACGTTGGGGCTCAGCGGAGCAGCTTATCAGCGCGATTGCCGTCGAGACGCCAGGCTCGTCGCGGGTCGGTGCGCCTCTCGCGTTATCCGCGCTCGTGGCGACGTGACACGGCTGCTGCCAGCGCGCCGCCGGCCGCGCCGAGTGCCAAGGCCGACGGTACCCCGATCCGGGCTGCCCTCCGCGCCGTGCGAAAGTCACGGATTTCCCAGCCCCGTTTACGGGCCAGGGCGCGCAGCTGGGCGTCGGGATTGACGGCGACCGCCGTGCCGACCAGCGACAGCAGCGGCACGTCGTTGTAGCTGTCTGAATAGGCGGTGCAGCGCTTGAGGTTGAGACCCTCCCTGATCGCCAGCGAACGCACCGCATGGGCTTTACCGGCGCCGTGCAGGATCTCGCCCACGAGCCGGCCGGTGAACACTCCGTCGACGGATTCGGCCACGGTGCCCAGTGCCCCGGTCAGTCCGAGCCGGCGGGCGATGGTCACCGCCAGCTCATACGGCGTCGCAGTCACCAGCCATACCTGCTGACCGGCGTCGAGATGCATTTGCGCGAGATCTAGGGTGCCGGGCCAGATTTTGTCGGCGATGATGTCGTCGTAGATCTCCTCGCCGAGGTTCGTCAGTTCGGCGGTGGACCGGCCCTCGATGAACGCCAGTGCCTTCCGCCGCCCTGCTGCGACATCGTCGCTGTTTTCCCGGCCGGTCAGCTGAAACTTGGCCTGCGCGACGATGAACCCGATCACGTCGCGGTAGGTGAAATACTTTCGCGCTGCCAGCCCCCGGCCGAAATGCAACGCCGACGAACCGTGCACGAGGGTGTTGTCCACGTCGAAAAAGGCGGCCGCGGTCAGGTCGACGGGCGGCTGTGGGCGACCGTCCGCGGACTCGTCGGGAATTTCGGTGCGCAGGTCGTCGAGCGCGCGCTCCGCGCTGGCGTCCCCGCCCAGCGTCTGCAGGTCGACCGGTTCGGGGTCCGCGCCGCTCGGGTCACGCGAAGCCATCACGAATCAACCCTATCCGCTGCGGATCGTCGGGCGTTTCGCTAAGCCGCTACGGGAAATGCGGCCCACCGCCGTTACAGCGGCCATATCGAATCCGAGCGTTGCGCGCGACAGTTGGCACACTGGGCCTATGAGTCGCCGACACGTGGAGCTGCTGACCCGGGCCGGCTGCGTGATTTGTGCACGCGTGCACACCCGGCTGGCCGAACTGGCCACCGAGCTGGGGTTCGAGCTGACTGACACCGATGTTGATGTGGCCGCAGCGGCCGGCAACAGCGCGTTGCGTGCGGAGTTCGGTGACCGCCTGCCGGTAATCCTGCTCGACGGGCGCGAACACAGCTATTGGGAGCTCGACGAGGACCGGCTGCGCGCCGATCTGGCCTGACCGGATTACCCGGATCCCCCTCGGGCGAGTCCCCCGCAACCGAGAGGTGCCCACCGCACCGCCCGCATCGTCTCCGGGCTGACCCGATGGAGGTAGCAAATTTGGTAGCCACCTGTGAAACGTCTACCGTGGAGGGCAGTTCGTTCGCTGGCGAGAGCAAGGGAGCAGGCCAGGTGATTCTGCCGTGAGCGTTCTGCTCTTCGGGGTCTCGCACCGCAGTGCGCCGGTATCCGTTCTGGAACAGCTAAGTACCGACGAATCCGATCAGATCAAAATAGTCGACCAGGTCCTGCAGTCGCCGCTGATTACTGAGGCGATGGTGCTGTCGACCTGCAACCGGGTCGAGGTATACGCCGTGGTCGACGCGTTTCACGGCGGCCTGTCGGTCATCGGGCAGGTGCTGTCCGATCATTCCGGCATGTCGATGAACGACCTGACCAAATACGCCTACGTCCGCTACAGCGAGGCCGCCGTCGAGCATCTGTTCGCGGTAGCCAGCGGGCTGGATTCCGCCGTGATCGGCGAACACCAGGTACTTGGGCAGGTGCGCCGGGCCTACGCCACCGCCGAAGCCAACCGCACCGTGGGGCGGGTGCTGCACGAACTGGCGCAGCGTGCGCTGGCCGTGGGCAAACGGGTGCATTCCGAAACCGCGATCGACGCCGCAGGCGCGTCGGTGGTGTCGGTCGCATTGGGAATGGCCGGTAGGAAGCTGGGCCCCGCCGGCCTTGCAGGCAAGACGGCCGCGGTGGTCGGCGCCGGTGCGATGGGCGGGCTGTCGGCTGCACACCTGACCCGCGCCGGGATCGAGCACGTTCACGTCGTCAACCGGTCGCTGCCGCGGGCGCAGCGGCTGGCCCGCAAGATCCGCGAATCGGGCGCAAAAGCCGACGCGCACACTCTCGACCGGCTGCCCGCCTCGCTGGCCGACGCCGACGTGGTGGTGAGCTGTACCGGCGCGGTGCGTCCGGTGGTGTCGCTGGCCGACGTGCATCACGTCTTGGCTGCAGCGCGCCGCGACGAAGCCGCCCAGCCGCTGGTGATCTGCGACCTGGGCATGCCGCGCGACGTCGATCCCGCCGTGGCCGGGCTGCCGGGTGTGTGGGTCGTCGACATGGACCGTGTGCAGCGGGAACCGTCGGCACAGGCGGCGGCCGCCGACGCCGAAGCCGCTCGTCACATCGTCGCCGGCGAAGTGGCCACGTACTTGGCCGGACAGCGGATGGCCGAGGTGACCCCGACCGTGACCGCGCTACGCCAGCGCGCCGCCGACGTCGTCGAGGCGGAGTTGCTGCGGCTGGACAACCGGCTGCCCGAGCTGGACGGCGTCCAGCGCGACGAGGTGGCCCGCGCGGTGCGGCGGGTGGTGGACAAACTGCTGCATGCTCCCACGGTGCGGATCAAGCAACTGGCCAGCGCACCCGGCGGCGACAGCTACGCCGAGGCGCTGCGTGAGCTGTTCGAACTCGACCAGACCGCGGTCGACGCCGTGGCCACTGCTGGCGAATTACCCGTTGTCTCAAGCAATTCCGACCCTTCGCCGGGCGCACGAACCCCATCCGCCGAGTAGCTGTCAGGCTCACGTGATCCGGATAGGCACCCGGGGCAGCCGGTTGGCCACTACCCAGGCCGGTAGCGTCAGAGACGCCCTAACGGCCAACGGCCATCCCGCTGAGCTGGTGACGATTACCACCGAGGGCGACCGGTCCACTGAGCCCATCGCCACGATCGGGGTCGGCGTCTTCACCACCGCGCTGCGGGAAGCCATCGACGAGGGCCGGGTCGAGGCTGCCGTGCACTCGCACAAAGATTTGCCCACCGCGGACGATCCGCGGTTCACGGTCGCCGCGATACCTCCCCGAGAAGACCCCCGCGACGCGGTGGTGGCCCGCGACGGGCTGGTGCTGGCGGAGTTGCCGGCTGGCTCGGTGGTCGGCACCTCGTCGCCGCGGCGGGCCGCACAGCTTAGAGCATTGGGTCTCGGTTTGGAAATCCGCCCCCTACGAGGCAACCTAGATACCAGGTTGAACAGGGTAAGCAGTGGTGATCTCGACGCGATCGTGGTGGCTCGGGCAGGTCTGGCCCGGCTGGGCCGCCTCGGCGATGTCACCGAGACGCTGGAACCGGTGCAAATGCTGCCGGCGCCCGCTCAAGGCGCGCTGGCGGTCGAGTGCCGCGCTGGCGATACGGCACTGGCGGCACTGTTGGCGGAGCTCGACGACGCCGACACCCGCGCGGCGGTCACCGCGGAACGAGCCCTGCTCGCCGAACTGGAGGCGGGCTGCTCCGCGCCGGTGGGCGCGATCGCCGAGGTGGTCGAGTCCATTGATGAGGACGGCCGCGTCTTCGAGGAGCTGTCGCTACGCGGGTGCGTGGCGGCGCTGGACGGATCCGATGTGATCCGCGCGTCCGGCATCGGCACTCCCGGTCGGGCACGAGAGCTGGGGCTTTCGGTGGCCGGGGAGTTGTTCGAGCTGGGCGCCCGGGAGCTCATGTCGGGCGCGCGGTGAGACCAGCCGCGCGAGGAAGTGACTGGGAGTAACAGATGACGACGCGAGGGCGTAAGCCAAGGCCGGGCCACATCACATTCGTCGGCTCTGGTCCAGGCGATCCGGGTCTGCTGACGACGCGGGCCGCCGCCGTGCTGGCGAACGCCGCCCTGGTGTTCACCGACCCCGACGTGCCCGAGCAGGTGCTCGCGCTGATCGGTACTGACTTGCCGCCGGTGTCGGGACCGGCGCCTGCCGACGCTGTCACCGAGGCCACCGACGCCGCCGATCCCGGCACACCGGCGGCCGTGGTGTCCGTCGGCCCGGATATCCGCCCCGCACTGGGCGACCCGGCCGAAGTGGCCAAGACGTTGACCGCCGAAGCGCGCTCCGGCGCAGACGTCGTCCGGTTGGTGGCCGGTGACCCGCTGTCGGTGGACGCGGTCATCACCGAGGTGAGTGCCGTAGCCCGCAGCCATCTGCACTTCGAGATTGTCCCCGGACTGGCCCCTAGCACGACGGTGCCGACCTATGCGGGCCTGCCGCTGGGCTCCTCGCACACGGTTGCCGACGTCCGCGGCGACGTGGACTGGGCTGCGCTGGCCGCCGCGCCCGGCCCGCTGATCTTGCAGGCGACGGCTTCACACCTGGCCAACGCGGCAAGCACCCTGATCGAGTACGGCCTGGCCGAGTCCACCCCGTGCGTCGTCACTGCCGCCGGCACCACATGCGCACAGCGCTCCCTGGAATCGACCCTGCACGGGCTGACCGACCGGAACGCTTTCGCCTGTGTCGACCCCGCGATTCCGTTGACCGGCCCGCTGGTGGTAACCATCGGCAAGACGGTGGCCAACCGCTCCAAGCTGAACTGGTGGGAAAGCCGCGCCTTGTACGGCTGGACCGTGCTGGTGCCCCGCACCAAAGACCAGGCCGGCGAGATGAGTGAGCGGCTGGCGTCGCATGGCGCGTTGCCGATCGAGGTGCCCACGATCGCCGTCGAGCCGCCCCGCAGCCCTGCGCAGATGGAGCGCGCGGTCAAGGGCTTGGTCGACGGCCGCTACCAGTGGGTGGTGTTCACCTCCACGAACGCGGTGCGCGCGGTGTGGGAGAAGTTTGGCGAGTTCGGTCTGGACGCCCGCGCGTTCTCCGGCGTGAAAATTGCCTGCGTCGGTGAGTCGACCGCCGACCGGGTGCGCGCGTTTGGGATCAGCCCGGAGCTGGTGCCGTCCGGCGAGCAGTCCTCGTTGGGCCTGCTGGACGAATTCCCGCCGTATGACAGCATCTTCGACCCGGTGAACCGGGTGCTGTTGCCGCGCGCCGACATCGCCACCGAGACGCTGGCCGAAGGGCTGCGGGAGCGCGGCTGGGAGATCGAGGACGTCACCGCTTACCGGACCGTGCGGGCCGCCCCGCCGCCGGCGGCCACCCGCGAAATGATCAAGACGGGCGGGTTCGACGCGGTGTGCTTCACCTCCAGCTCGACGGTGCGCAACCTGGTCGGCATCGCTGGCAAGCCGCACGCCCGCACCATCGTCGCTTGCATCGGGCCCAAGACGGCCGAGACCGCCGCCGAGTTCGGCCTGCGGGTCGACGTGCAACCGGAAACCGCCGCGGTCGGACCGTTGATCGAGGCGCTGGCTGAGCATGCCGCCCGGCTGCGCGCCGAGGGCGCCCTGCCGCCGCCGCGTAAGAAGAGCCGCAGGCGCTAGTGGCTTTTCCCCGGCAGCGCCCGCGGCGGCTCCGCTCGACGCCGGCGATGCGCCGTCTGGTGGCGCAAACGTCGCTGGCGCCAAGGCATTTGGTGCTGCCGATGTTCGTTGCCGACGGTATCGACGAGCCACGGCCGATCACCTCGATGCCCGGCGTGGTGCAGCACACCCGCGACTCATTGCGCAGCGCCGCCGTCGACGCCGTCGTCGCCGGGGTGGGCGGGCTGATGCTGTTCGGCGTGCCGCGCGACCAGGACAAGGACGCAGTGGGTTCGGCCGGCTCCAATCCGGACGGCATCCTCAACGTCGCTTTGCGTGATCTGGCCAAGGATCTCGGCGACGCCACCGTGCTGATGGCCGACACCTGCCTCGACGAGTTCACCGATCACGGCCACTGCGGCGTCCTGGACGCGCGCGGCCGCGTCGACAACGACGCAACCCTGACTCGGTACGTGAAATTAGCTGTTGCACAAGCAGATTCCGGTGCTCATGTGGTGGGGCCGAGCGGGATGATGGACGGCCAGGTCGGCGCGATCCGCGACGGGCTGGACACCGCCGGTCACACCGATGTGGTGATCCTGGCCTACGCCGCGAAGTTCGCGTCGGCTTTCTACGGACCGTTCCGCGAGGCGGTGAACTCTAGCCTGTCCGGCGACCGCCGCACCTATCAGCAGGAGCCCGGCAACGCTCGCGAGGCGCTGCGCGAGGCCGAACTCGATCTCGACGAGGGCGCCGACATCGTGATGGTCAAGCCGGCGATGGGTTACCTCGATGTGGTGGCCGCCGCGGCGGACATCTCGCCGGTACCGGTGGCCGCCTACCAAGTGTCGGGAGAGTACGCGATGATTTCCGCCGCGGCAGCCAATGGATGGATCGACCGCCGCGCGGCCGTGCTGGAATCGCTGACCAGCATCCGGCGCGCCGGGGCCGACATCGTCTTGACGTACTGGGCTGCCGAGGTGGCGGCCTGGCTGACGTGAATGAGCCGCCGCGCTGGCCGGAGCCGGCTCCTCCAGGCGGGCCCGTGCCGCCGGAGCCGCCGGTCCGGCCGGAGCCGCCGACCCACCTGCATCCGCCGCGCTGGCCGGAGCCGGCTCCACCGGGCGGGTCCACGCCGCCGCAGCCCCCGACCCGGCCGGCAGACGTTGATACCGGCTTCTGGCTGTGGGTGGCGGCGCTGCCGTTGATGGTGATCGGCTATGGGGTCGACCTGCTCGCATCACCGGTGACCGGCCCAGCTGTGTCCGTCTACGCGGGTGGCGGGCTGCTCGCATCGGTGTTGTTAGTAATCGTGATGACCCTGCTGTTGTTGATGCGGGCCGGTTACCGATTCGCCCGCACGCTGTTGACCGGCGGAGGGGTGGCCACAATCGTCTGGGTGGCCATCCGCTTGCTGAGCGCGAACTGGCCGCCGGTGGCCGCGGTTGTCTGCGCCGTCAGCGGCATCACCGGGTCGGTGCTGATCGCCGGCGGCATATTCCTTTTGCACCGCCGGGACGCCCACGCTTACTTCGCCAGGTGAACGCATGCCCTACGCACCACGACTAGCCATTCGGTCAAATGGCAGCATCTGGCAGTGCCGTGTGTTTGGTTGGCAGTGCTGCGGGCGCACGATCGGCCTATGACAAGCAATTTGATCTCACATGGTGACAGCCGAACCGACGACCCACGCTGGCGTTCGATCGTGGCCGATTTGGCCTTCTGGAGCGTTGTGGGCGCAATCGCCGCTACCGTATCCGGACCGCTCGGTGACTGGTGGCACGCACCGCAAGCGGTCCTGATCGCCGGTGGCCTGGCTTTCGTCGTTGCTGGCGTTGTCCTGCTGTTCGGCCTGAACCGTCAACGTCCGATTTCGCGCAGCCTGGTGCGTGCGTTCGGCCTGTCAAATCTGGTTGTCGCGCTCATCGCATGGCCAGCGGCGTTGTTTGGCTGGTTTCCGTTGAGCGGGCCCGGCAAGTGGGCACTGGCCGTCGCGGGCGGGGTCGCACTTGCGCTCGGTGTCTGGCAGCTAAGCACGGTGCGCCGGTCACCGCACCACCAATAGAGTTGCGGGGAACACCGCGCCTTCTGCAGACCTGCAACTACTTCGTCGAGGAGTCCGGCGGCGCCGACGAAAAAACAAGGCGGCGCGGCGGTGTACAAAGACCCAGCTGACGGGTCGAGTACGGCATTCTGGCCCCATGTACTTTGTTGGGCTCGATCTTGCATGGGGCGAAAAGACCCAGAGCGGTGTCGCGGTCATCCACTCCGATGGCAGGCTTCTGCACGTAGGAGTTGCGCAGGATGACGCCGGCATCGTCGACGCCGTCGCAAGGTACACCCGCGACGAATGCCTGGTGGCCATCGATGCGCCGTTGATCGTTGCGAACGCGTCCGAACAGCGGCCATGTGAGATTGCGCTGAATCGCGATTTCCACCAGTTCGAAGCCGGCGCGCGGCCGGCGTTCGCTGACCAGCCCGAATCCCGGGATCCACGCGGCGCCCGGTTGGCGACTGCACTGGGTGTCGACATGAACCCGACGTCGGGTGCGAGCCGTCGCGCTATTGAGGTCTATCCCCAGCCCGCCACCATCGTGCTGTTCGAGCTCGAGAAAACATTGAAGTACAAGCGGGGCGACTTCGGGGAACGGCAGCGCGACCTCTTGCAGCTGATGTCGCACATTGAAGAATTCGACGACGCCACACCGCGGCTGCGGGTGAATCGCAACGTGGCCTGGGTGGAGCTGCGGAAGCGGGTGGAGGCGGCAACCCGACCGGGACAACTCGACCGGGACGAGGATTTCGTCGACGCCGTCCTCTGCGCCTATGTTGCGCTCTACTCGTACCACCGGCCAGAGGATGTAACCGCTTACGGCGACGCCGCAACCGGCTACATCGTGACACCGACCCTTCCAGCCGAGCGGTCAACCGCACCGCGGCGGCACCAGGTGCAAGCACAAGCGGAGGAGGTTCTTCAGCGCCTCGTGCAGGTTACTGCGCTACTGGAGAAGGCCCAGCTCGAGCTCAGCGCGATCCGTCGACAGCTGGACCGCTGCGCTTCTGCTGACCGCTGAGAGGAGCGGTGCCGACGCATTGTCGGCGCGCTGGTGTTGTTGGCGTGCCTCCTCCTCGGGCCGTTTCGGCCCGCATTGTCGGCGCGCTACGCTGGCCCAACCGGCTGGTTAGGCGCCGGGCAGTTCAGGGGATGGATTTTCAGTGACCGCAAGGACGGATACCGAATCGGCTCCACTGTTCTACGAGCCCGGCGCCAGTTGGTACTGGCTGCTGTCTGGCCCGCTATCGGCTGGAACCATGCTGATGATCGAGAAAACCAGCGGCTACGGATGGCAGGTGCTGGTCCCGATGGTTTTCCTGGTGCTGGTTACTGGATTCGTCGGATTGCAGGTGAAGGCCGCGCGGACACACACCTCGGTCGAACTGACCGAACAGACCCTGCGCCAGGGCACCGAAACCCTTCCGGTGGCCGAAATCGTCAAGGTCTACCCGGAACCCGAGCGTTCGCACGCGACAGAGCCGCAACTCCAGCCGTGGCAGTCGGCGCGCACGCTCGGCGAACTGGTCGGAGTGCCCCGCGGCCGGGTCGGCATCGGCCTCAGGCTCGCCGGAGGCCGCACCGCGCAGGCCTGGGCCCGTCGTCATCACCACCTGCGCGCCGCGCTGACCCCGCTGGTCGAGGAGCGCGTCGGGCCGGCCGAACCGGAGATCCCTGATGAGGGTGAGGACGGGGCGCGGTGGTGACGCGCGGGCGGGCCATCGCGGAACTGGTTCTTGCCTGTGCCGCGGTAGTGGGGTGCGCATTGAGCTGGTCGCACGCGCGCGACACCGTGGTCGTCCCGCCCATCGCCGACGGACAACCGGACACCATGTCGGTGGTCTATGACCCTCAGCTGCTGCTGCTGACGCTGGTGCTGGCGACAGTCGCTGGAGTGCTGGCGGTGGTCGGAACCGCCAGACTGCGGCGCGCGCAGCGCGCCGCGGAAGCGACCGGCGGCGGCGTGGACTAATGGCAGCCACCCAAAGCTGCCGCCGGCCCCGAGTCAGCCGTGGGCCAGCGCGCGGGCGGCCAGCGCGCCGATAACAGGCGACAGGGTCTGGGCGTACTCGATCGTCACGTGGTTGTCGTCCCGGTAGACCAGGTCGTTGCCGATGATCACCGGGCAGCGCTCGGCGGTACAGAACAGCTCGGTCAGGTCTGCGTACTGCCCCCCGCCTGCCTTAGTCGCCGCCTGCTCCGCCGCGATGCCGGCGGCGTTGACCCCGACAGAACGCGGCGGTGAACAGGCGCTGGCGTCGTCGAGGTGGCCAGACAGGCAGGTGGGCACGGTCGAGTGTGGATCCGGGATGGGCCCGAGCACAAGTACTTTCGCGCCGGTGCTGTGCAGCTGCGCCACCGTACGGGTCAGGCTTTCCATCCACGCCGGATCATATGCCGTGAAACTGAAGTCTGCGCCGTAGCGCCGGGACATGCTGAGCACGATCAGCCGAGGATGTTCAGCCTGCAACCGGCCCATGACCTGGCCTCGCCACTGCACGCATTCGGTGTACTCGCGTCCGAGGTACGGGCTGACGATGGGCAGATCCTGCAGCGGGCAGGTGATCTTGCCCAGCGTCTCCAGTCGCCAGTGCCGCTGCTCGGCGACCTGCTTGAACGGTGGACTCCACATGGCGGCATGCGAGTCGCCGACCAGGGCCACCGTCGTCGGTGACGCGAGATCGCCGGTCGCGCAGTCGCTTTGGTTCCCGTTTCCAAGCGTGTCGCGCCACGAGCGCACGCAGCCGTTGACGAAGACGGCCGCCTTGTCGCCCGCCGCCCGGGCGAGCGGCGGGTCGAGGTTGGACGGGACCGCCCGCAGGCCGGCGGAGGCCGCGACCGCGTCGCGCACCTGGGCGACGGCCTGGCGCACCGCCGCCTCCTGCGGGCTGACGGCGGCAAGGT